>DATKTF010000183.1:0-4676 GCA_035531255.1 Cellulomonadaceae bacterium | reverse complement strand
GCCGAGCCCCTCGGCGAACCCGGCCGCGATCGTCACGAGCGGGACCTCGCCGACGTACGGCGCGAGCGCGTCGCGCACCTCGGCGTGCGGGGCGATCACGATCACCCCCTCGACCGCCTGCGAGAGGAAGTGCTCGACGGCGCGCGAGACGCTCTCGTGGTCGAAGACCGCGAGCGTCGCGACGCTCACGAAGTACCCGTACTCACGCGCCGCCTCCTCGACCGCGATCAAGGTGGACGCCGGGCCGAAGTACGGCGACCCCGTGGTCATGACGCCGATCATCCCCGAGCGCCGCGTCACCAGGGCCCGTGCGGCCGTGTTACGGCGGTAGCCGAGCTCGGTGATCGCGGCCAGCACCCGGTCTCGCGTCTCCGGACGGACGCTCGGATGGTCGTTCAGGACACGCGACACGGTCTGGTGCGAGACGCCCGCGCGCGCGGCGACGTCGCTCATGGCAGGTGGCCGCGGGCGTACGGGCGCGCCCTTGGGCGCTGGACCCACGACCGGCACCGTGGTCATGACGGGCACCTCAGCCTCTCGGGGTCGCGACGGCATCGGCCGCGAGCGCGCGGGAGCGGTCGTACGCGGCCTCGGCTGCGGCGAGAAGCGCAGCGCGCACGCCGTGGGCGTCGAGCTGCCGGAGCGCGGCGACCGTCGTGCCCCCGGGCGACGAGACCCGTTCACGCAGCACGACGGGGTGCTCCCCCGTCCGATCGAGCATCGTCGCGGCACCGAGGAACGTCGCGACGGCGAGCTCGCGCGCACGGTCCCGGGTGAGCCCGAGAAGCACACCGGCCTCCGCAAGCGCATCGACCAGGTAGAACACGTACGCCGGTCCCGACCCGGAGATCGCCGTGACGGCGTCGAGGTCCTTCTCCGCCACGCGGACGACGAGCCCGGTGCCCGCGAGAAGTCGTTCGGTGAGCGCCAGGTGGTCATCCGTCGCCTGGCTCCCGGCGCTGATCGCGCTCGCGCCCATCCCGATCACCGCGGGCGTGTTCGGCATGACACGGACCACCGGTGTGCCCACCGGCAGCCGTTCCTCGTAGAACCCGCAGGGCAGACCCGCCGCGACGCTGATCACCACGGCTCCGGTCCTCAGCCGAGGGGCGATCTCGACGAGCACCGCACCCACGTCCTTGGGCTTGAGCGCGATCACGACCACGTCCGCGCGTGAGACGGTCGTCGGTCCGTCGTCAGCCGCGCGAACCCCGTACCGTTCGGCGATCTCGTTCGCACGCACGGCGCTCGGCTCGGTGACCGCGACCTCCTCGATGCCCCATCCCGCCGACAGGATGCCGGCGAGGATCGCCTCGCCCATCACGCCACCGCCGAGGATCGCGACCCGCGGTCTGCTCTCGATCCGGCCATTGCCCATGCTGCACCCTCGTGTCCGTCGTCCCGCCCGTGAGACGGAGCGTAGCGAGCCGCCGCGGGGTTTCGCGCCGTGCGGGGCCCACGGCGACCCGCGCGGGTCGCCGAACCGGGACGTCGACCCCCATCGAGGTCAGCCGGAGAGCGAGACCGTCAGAGCGGGAACGCGGCGTAGAGGTTCGCGAGCTCCGCTGCGGGTGCGGTCGCCTCGAACAGCGTCGTGCCGTTGGACCACACGACCGTCCCGGAACCGTCGGCCCGAGGAACGATCGTCCAGGTCCCGACGGTGGCGCCTGCGACCGTCACATCGCCCGTGCTGCTCGCCGGAGCCGTGCTCGCGGTCGACCCCGAGGTCGGCGACGGCGTCGCGGTCGTCGAGGTCAGATCGGTGACGAGAGCCGCCCGGACAGTGGAGACGTCGGCCGCTGTCCGCCACTGCCCCGCGCGCACCGTGACCTTTCCGGACCCGCCGTCGGTGTACACGACGTCGTAGGCCTCGAGCGCACCGGACGCGCGCCACGTGTCATCGGCAGCGACCGACGCCCAGGCGTACTGGAGCACCGAGCTCGGGAGGGCGTCCAGGAATGCGCTGCCCTTCTGGCGTGCGGCCGGGGCGATCGTCGGCGACGGCGACGGCAGCTGCGTGGTGCTCGTGACCGCTCCGACGGGGCTGCCGCTCCGGTTCATGGTCATCACGATCGCCGTCACGATCCCGCCGAGCACGAGCACCCCGACCACGAGACCGACGATCATGAGCGTGCGACGCCGGTTCGGCCCCGACGCAGCCGTCTGCCGGTTCGGCTCCGACGGCGGGACGACGGGGGGTGGCGGCACAAGAGGCCGCGGCGGGACGCCGGCGGGACGGGCGCCGCCGGACACCGGGGCGCTGCCGGGTACCCACGCGGGGGCGGGAGAAGGCACCGGCGGGAGGTCAGGACGCTGCTCGCGCCCGGAGGCCGCAGGGCCGGACGCCGCAGGGCCGGAGACAGGATCGAAAGGCCAGCCTCCCGGCGTCGGGCCACCTGTCGAGCTGTCGGTCATCCATGCCTCCCTGCTGCGCCTGCGGGTCGGTCCCCGACGAAGCGTACGCATGACCATGGACCGTTCGCCCGGAGCGACAGGCGTGCGACGGGTCCGACCCGGATGTCGGTGCCCACGGATACGGTTCCGGCGTGACGTCACTCGCAACCTCCAGGCAGCCAGCCGTTCGACCCGCGACCACGCGACGCGTCGACCGCCCGGCGTACCGCTGCGTCGAGTGCGGCTGGACGGCGGCGAAGTGGGTCGGCCGGTGCGGCGAGTGCCAGGCCTGGGGCAGCGTCACCGAGGACGTCGGGCCGGGCGGCGGTGCACCACGAACGGTCGCACAGGCGCCGACGCGGACGCCCGCCCGCGCGATCGGCGAGATCGACGTCGAGGCGAGCCGGGCCCGCGCGACCGGCATCGCCGAGCTCGACCGCGTGCTCGGTGGTGGCCTCGTCCCTGGTGCGGTCATCCTGCTCGCCGGTGAGCCCGGCGTCGGCAAGTCGACGCTCCTTCTCGACGTCGCGGCCCGGGTCTCCCGGTCGAGTCGGCACGAGAACCCGGGAGCGCGCGTGCTGTACGTGACCGGCGAGGAGTCGACCGGCCAGGTCCGACTCCGCGCCGAGCGGGTCGGGGCGCTCGATCCGGGGCTGTACCTCGCTGCCGAGACGGACCTCGCGACGGTTCTCGGGCACATCGCCCAGGTGGATCCGGTGCTGCTGGTGCTCGACTCGGTGCAGACGATCGCGTCCGCCCAGGTCGACGGGGCACCCGGCGGCGTCAGCCAGGTGCGTGAGGTCGCAGCCGCGCTGATCGCGGCAGCGAAGGAGCGGGACCTGCCCGTCGTGCTGGTCGGGCACGTGACCAAGGACGGCAGCGTCGCGGGCCCGCGGACCCTCGAACACCTCGTCGACGTCGTGTGCCAGTTCGAGGGTGAACGCCACTCACGGCTGCGCATGCTGCGCGCGGTCAAGAACCGCTACGGCCCCACCGACGAGGTCGGGTGCTTCGACCTGTCCGAGACCGGTATCGCCGGCGTCGCGGACCCGAGCGGGCTGTTCCTCTCCCACGCACCGACGCAGGTTCCCGGCACCTGCGTGACGATCACCCTCGAGGGTCGACGTCCGCTCGCCGCCGAGGTCCAGGCGCTCGTCGCACCCTCCGTGCTGTCGAACCCGCGGCGTACCACGAGCGGTGTCGACTCGAGCAGGCTCGCCATGGTGCTGGCGGTGCTCCAGCGCCGCGTCGGCGTCCGTCTCGCCGACCAGGACGTGTACGTCTCGACCGTCGGCGGTGCCCGGGTCGTCGAGCCGGCAGCCGACCTGGCGATCGCGATGGCCACCGTCAGCGCGGGTCAGAACGTCCCTCTCGAGCCGGGACTGATCGCGCTCGGCGAGGTCGGGCTCGCCGGCGAGATCCGCCAGGTCGCCGGGGTCGGACGCCGACTGTCCGAGGCCGCCCGGTGGGGCTTCACCCGCGCTGTCGTCCCGCCGGGCTCCGTCCCGAGCGGCACCGCACCCGACGGGATGCAGGTGCTGGAGGTCGAGGACCTGGCCCAGGCCATGGCCGCCTGCGTCCGCCCTCGATCCCCCCGCGACGCGTAGGATTCGGGCGTGGCCACACCCCCCTTCTCGCCCGATGACCTGCTGCGCACCACGCTCGCGGCCGTCGCTCCGGGTGGCGCGCTCCGCGACGGGCTCGAGCGGATCCTTCGCGGGCGGACAGGCGCCCTGATCGTCCTCGGGCATGACGAGACCGTGGAGCAGATCTGCTCGGGCGGCTTCGTCCTCGACGTCGAGTTCTCGTCCACGCGCCTGCGCGAGCTCGCGAAGATGGACGGCGCGATCGTCGTCGACCAGGGCGTGAGCCGGATCCTGCGTGCTGCGGTCCAGCTGCTGCCCGACCCGTCCATCGAGACCTCCGAGTCCGGGACGCGGCACCGCACCGCCGAGCGCGTCGCGAAGCAGACCGGTTACCCGGTCATCTCGGTGAGTCAGTCGATGCGGATCGTCGCGCTGTACGTCGGCGGCCTTCGGTACGTGCTCGAGGACTCGGACTCGATCCTGTCCCGGGCGAACCAGGCCCTTGCGACCCTCGAGCGCTACAGGTCACGGCTCGACGAGGTCGCCGGCACGCTGTCCGCCCTCGAGATCGAGGACCTCGTGACCGTCCGGGACGTCACGGCCGTCGTCCAGCGCCTCGACATGGTGCGACGCATCTCCGAGGAGATCGCCGGGTACGTCATCGAGCTCGGCTCCGACGGCCGCCTGCTCTCGCTG
>DATKTF010000182.1:0-3835 GCA_035531255.1 Cellulomonadaceae bacterium | reverse complement strand
GGGGACCGGGAAGACGCGGGCGATCACCCATCGCATCGCGTACGGCGTGCGGACCGGTGTCTACCGTCCGTCGGCCGTGCTCGCGGTGACGTTCACCGCACGGGCCGCCGGTGAGATGCGGACGCGCCTGCGTGACCTCGGGGTGGGCGGCGTGCAGGCCCGGACGGTCCATGCCGCGGCTCTGCGCCAGCTCGGGTTCTTCTGGCCGAAGGTGATCGGCGGCGCACCGCCCCGGATCCTCGAGCACAAGGCGACCGAGATCGCCGAGGCGGCGGGGCGCCTCGGGCTGGACGTGGACCGGGTCGCGGTGCGCGACCTCGCGTCGGAGGTCGAGTGGTCGAAGGTCAGCTTGGTGACCGCGGACGACTACGTCCGGGCGACCGCGGCGATCGACCGACCGGCACCGTCCGGCTACGACCATCAGGCGGTCGCGCGCCTGATCACGACCTACGAGGACGTCAAGACCGAGCGTGGCGTGATCGACTTTGAGGACGTCCTGCTCATGCTCGGTGACATGCTCCACACCCGTCACGACGTGGCCGAGCAGGTCCGCACGCAGTACCGGCACTTCGTGGTCGACGAGTACCAGGACGTCTCACCGTTGCAGCAGTTCCTGCTGGACCAGTGGCTCGGTGGGCGCCAGGAGCTGTGCGTCGTCGGTGACCCGAGCCAGACGATCTACTCCTTCACCGGGGCGACCCCCCACCACCTCCTGACGTTCCGGTCGCAGCACCCCACGGCCCAGGTGATCCGGCTCGTCCGGGACTACCGATCGACACCGCAGGTCGTCTCGCTGGCCAACCGGCTGCTCGCCCGGCGTGACGCCCGAGGCAGGGGAGCGACTCCGCTCGAGCTCGTGGCCCAGCGGCCGGACGGTCCGCCGATCGGGTTCACCGTCTATGACGACGACGACGTCGAGGCGGCCGGCGTCGCGCAACGGATCGCGCGGTTGGTGGCCGCCGGCACCCGACCGAGCGAGATCGCGGTGCTGTACCGCACGAACGCCCAGTCGGAGGCCTTCGAGCAGGCACTGGCGGCAGCCGGCATCGGCTATCTCGTCCGCGGCGGTGAGCGGTTCTTCGCGCGACGCGAGGTCCGCGACGCGATCGTGCTCCTCCGGGGCGCCGGCCGCTCTGCCGACGCCGGTACGCCGATGGTCGAGACGGTCCGCGACGTCCTGCTCTCGGCCGGGTGGTCGCCCGAGCCGCCGGCGTCCCGGGGAGCGGTCCGCGAACGGTGGGAGTCGATGCAGGCGCTGGTGGGCCTGGCGGACGACCTCGCGGCCCGGTTCCAGGCGTCGTATGCGGACTTCCTGGCCGAGCTGGACGAGCGCGCCTCGGCGCAGCACGCCCCGACCGTCGAGGGCGTCACGCTCGCGTCGTTGCACGCGGCCAAGGGGCTCGAGTGGGACGCGGTGTTCCTCGCAGGCCTGAGCGAGGGGCTGATGCCGATCTCGCTCGCCGAGACGGATGCGGCGATCGCCGAGGAGCGGCGCCTGCTGTACGTCGGGATCACCCGCGCACGAGAACACCTGGAGCTCTCGTTCGCACGGGCCCGGAACCCCGGAGGTCGGGCGACGCGTCGCCGGAGCCGGTTCCTGGACGGACTCTGGCCCGAGCACGCCGCGGCACCGTCGGGAGGCCGTGGTCGGACGCCACGGGGTGGGCACTTGACGGGGGAGTTCGACGCGGGTCTCTACGACCGGCTCGCCGGCTGGCGGTCGAGCGTCGCGGTCGAGGCCGGCCTCCCGGCGTTCACGGTCCTGGTCGACCGGACGCTCGAGGCCATCGCCGAGCTCCGACCGAGCACGATGCCCGAGCTCGCGGCGATCAAGGGGATGGGGCCTGCCAAGCTCTCGCACTACGGCGGGACGATCCTGGCGATCGTGGCCGCGCCTTCCGGTGCCGCGGCGGGCTCGGGAGCGCCCGTCGGAACTCGGGTCGAATAATCGGTTGTGCGTCGCGGACAGGCGAGCCTAGGGTGAACAACGTCCTCGACCGTGCGGCGTCATCGCTGATGCCCGAGAGAGAAGGAGGTGGGTGCATTGAAGACAACCAGGACTGCGGAGATGGATGTGGCGTACAGCGCCGCGATCGTCGTCCCGCGTTCCCCCGCGCCCACCTCGACGTGGATCCAGGGGATCGCTGCGCCCGCCGCCGGGAGCATCGGATGACGCTCAACCGCCTCCGCGATGCCGCGTTCGACGCGGCTGTCCGCAGCGACGTCCCCACTCCGCGACTCCACCCCTCGGGATCATGACGGTCTGACCAGACCCTGATCTCCCCGGCCGTGGAGTCCCTCTCGGGATCCCACGGCCTTCGTCTTTCCTGCTCCGTCCGTGAGCGGTGGACCGCCGGCCTGGTGTCCCCACCTCACAGCAGACCATCGCAAGGACATCAGGAGGACATCGTGCGGCTCACCACGCTGCTCGACACGATGAACCAAGGCGGATCAGGACCCTGGCCCCCCGACGAGTCATCGACCATCTCCGCCGACGAGGAACGTCGGCAGTTCGACCGTGTCATCGCGGACCTCATCCCCTGCCGAGCCGGCGACCCCGAGCTCTGGTTCGCGGAGCAGTCCGCTCAGGTCGAGCGGGCCAAGGCGCTGTGCCGCCAGTGCCCGCTCATGACGGGTTGCCTCGCCGGGGCGATCGAGCGTTCCGAGCCGTGGGGCGTGTGGGGTGGCGAGGTCTTCGTGGACGGCGTGGTCGTCGCGGTCAAGCGTGGCCGCGGGCGCCCGCGCAAGACGCAGTCTCCGGCCGCGTGACCTGCCGTCGGGTGACGGGGATCGCCCCGCACCCGCAGTCCGGATGCACCGCCCACGACCGCACGCGGGGGACGGCCTCGGGGAGAGACACCTCGAGACCGGCCCCGCGAACGGTCGGGACGCGCCCGTCGAGGTGCGCGAGCGCCTGAGCGGCGGCGAGCGAACCGGCCACCGCCGCGAGCGAGCTCTCCTCCGGGCCGCGGGGGCGCGCCATCGCAGCGAGCTGGGCGACGACGACGCTCCACCGCTCGTCGGCGTCCGCGCGCCACAGGTCCACGCAGCGCAGGCATGGCGTCGACCCCGGGACCACCAACGGCCCGACCAGGACGCTCGCCTCCTGGACGACGACGGACAGATGCGCGATACCGGTCGCCATCGGAACGCGGGAGCGTGCCGGGTCGGCCGCTCCGTGCTCGACCAGGACGAGCAGGTCCGGCTCGGTGCGTGCGGGGGCGCGGGTGCGGACGGCGGCGTTGACGTCGTGCACGATCCGATGGGCCGCCTCGGTTCTGGGCGAACCGACGTCGCGCGGACGGTAGCCGCCCACTCCGAGGTCGGCGCTCGTGACGAGGCCGTCGTCCTGGAGGAGGACCGTGCCGATACCTGCGGCGGCGAGCACCACGGCGGCCTGGAGACCGAGCCTCCCGAGGCCGACGATCCCCACGCTCCGCGCCGCACGCGCGCGCACGTGCGCGGTACCGTCGCCGTCCTCGAGCACCGCGGACCACGCGCTCGCGTCGCCGGCGGCGCCGGAGAGCAGCGTCGCGGAGCCGGTGGCGGCCGGACGGGGTGGGATCGGGCACAGGACCCGCGCCTCGCCCAGCGCGCGGAGGAGGACCTCGAACCGGTCCGTCGTAAGGCCGTGCCGCGCCGCGGACGCCCGGAGCGACTCCACCGTCGCGCCAGGCTCGGCCTCCGTCAGGACGTCGACCTCGGTGTCGGTCAACCCGGACAGCCGCACGGCCCATCGTGGGTCGGACCCGATCTGAACCTCACCCGGCGCGCGCCAGAGCACGTCGAGCCCGGGCCTCAGTCGCCTCATGATCCTCCTCGTGTGCTCGCTGGC
>DATKTF010000181.1:0-6989 GCA_035531255.1 Cellulomonadaceae bacterium | reverse complement strand
CTGCGTCACGTCAGCGACGCCGGCTTCCCCGCTCCGACCCCGTTCGCGGTCGACGGCCCCGACCTCGTCCTCGAACGGCTGCACGGCCCGACGCTCCTGCAGTCGCTGGCCGCCGGGGAGACCCGTCTGAGCGCCGGCGCGCAGATCCTCGCCGACCTGCACACCCGGCTGCACGCCGTGACGCCGCCGGCAGACGCGGGACCCGGCCAGGTGGTCGTCCACCTGGACCTGCACCCGGCGAACGTCATCCTGACCGAGGCCCACGGCCCGGCGCTGATCGACTGGACCGGCGCGACGCTCGGCGATCCCGACCTCGACCTCGCGGTGACGGCCCTCGTCCTGGCGGAGGTCGCGGTCGACGAGGTGGTCGAGTACGCCCGCGGTGCGCACGTGCTCCTGCTGGCATTCCTCGCCGCGTGCGGAGGGGACCCCGCGGCCCACCTGGACGATGCCGTCCGCTCCCGGCTGTCGACCCGCGTCCTGGATCAGGACGAGCGGGCACTGCTACCGGTGGCGGCCGAGCTCGTGCGTCAGGCGTTGCGCACCTGATCCCGCCGGAACCTGCCGCAGGACGCGCTCAGGAACCGGGCTGCAGAAGCGCGGCGCGGATCGACGACACGGGCGAACATCGGCGTACGGTTGCCGAGCGGGTAGCTGGTCCGCGGGATGCACGTCTTCCCGCCAGCGTCGACGGGAGCCGGCACGTGACACCGCACGAGACTCGCCTGACCGGTGGCCGGACCGATGCGGCGGCGCGCGCGTTCGGGAGCGCTGCGACGCTCGCACGCGAGGCGAGGCGCCAGCAGTTCGCCACCTTGCTCGAGCACTCGCCGGACGCCACGATCGTTCTCGGCGCCGATGCGGTCGTCCGCGAGTGGAACCCGGCGGCCGAGCTCTTGCTCGGGCGACCACGTTCGACGGCCGTCGGCGCGTACGCCCGCGACCTCTTGCCTCCTCAGCAGCACGCGCGGTTCGACTCCGTCTGGCTGCAGCTGGCCGGTGCGCAGGCCACGCCGCCGTTCGAGATCCGGTGGCAGCAGCCTGACGACGGCTGGACGACGGTGGCCGTGACCGTCGCGCCGATCCGCGCGGCCGATTCCCTTGCGGGGGCGGTGGTGATCGCACACACCCTCAGCACCCGCGACGCGACTCCCCGTCCGACCGGCACCGCCACCGGAAGGCCGGGACCGGGAGCGCTCGACCGCGACGAGCTCACGGCGTTGCCCGGGCGTCGCTGGCTCCAGCGGCGACTGCGGGAGCCGATCGGCGAGGGGCTGGCGCGAGGTGTCGCGGTGTTCGACGTCGACGCCTTCGCGATGGTGAACGAGACCTACGGCCCGGACGCGGCCGACGAGATCCTTGCCGAGCTCGCCCGGCGACTCGCGTCGGCGGCCGGGCTGGGCACCGTGGGTCGCTGGCAGGCCGACGCGTTCGTCTGGGTCGTCGACCTGGAGGATCCCGTTGCGGGGCTGGAGGTGTCGCGGGCCGCGGTGGCCGCAGCGCTCGACGCGCCCTTCCGGGTCGGCAGTGACGCCGTGCGGCTGACGGTCAGCTCCGGCCTGGTCACCGACACGCTCGCAGCCGGCAACGGACTGCTCGGTGCCGCGATGGATGCGCTGCGCACCGCCAAGGACACCGGTCGGGACCGCGCGGTCTGGTACACGCCCTCCATGCACAGCGGCGCGGCGTCCGGCTTCCGCCTCGCGAACGACCTGCAGCACGGGATCACGCACGACGAGCTCCGGCTGCGCTTCCAGCCGATCGTGAGCCTGGCCACCGACGAGGTCTCCGGCGTGGAGGCCCTGGTCCGATGGGACCGCCCGGGCGTCGGCCTCCTGAGCCCGGTGTCGTTCATCGACGTCGCCGAACGCACCGGCCAGATCGTGCTTCTCGGCCGATGGGTCGCTCAGAACGCCTGCCGAGCTGCCGCGCAGCTTGCCGCGACTGCGTGCGGGACCCACGTCGTGAGCGTCAACGTGTCCGCCCGACAGCTGAGCGACCCGGACCTCGTGCCGATGCTGCAGCGGGCCGTGCAGGACAGCGGCTGCGCGCCGTCGACGATCATCGTCGAGGTGACCGAGACGGTTCTCATGCACGACCTCGATGCGGCGAGCGCGACCCTCGACGAGATCAAGGCCCTCGGCATCGGCCTGGATCTCGACGACTTCGGGACCGGGTACTCGTCGCTGCTGTACCTGAAGCACTTCCCGGTCGACCGCATCAAGATCGACCGCAGCTTCGTGGCAGGCCTGGGGACCAGCATCGGCGACACGGCGATCGTGGCGTCGACGATCGCGCTGGCCCACAGCCTCGGGGTTCAGGCGGTCGCCGAGGGCGTCGAGACCATCGAGCAGCTCGAGCTGCTGCGCGGGATGGGCTGCGACTTCGCCCAGGGCTACCTGTTCAGCCGGCCGCTCGACCTCGACGCGCTGTGCAGCTGGCTCCAGGCCTATGTCCCGACGGCGGCGTCGCACCGCACGGCCGAGGTCCCCCTCGTCGAGCCGGTTCTCTCACCGTCGCGTCACGCGGCGGCCGACCGACGCGACGTGCGGGCCGACGACCGCGACGAGATCGCCGACCTGCGCGACGACGCCGGGGACGAACGGGATGACATCGCCGACCTCCGGGACGACGCCGGGGACCACCGCGACAAGATCGCCGACCTCCGGGACGACGTCGCGGCCGAGAGAGATCAGGTCGCGGACGATCGAGAGCGCGCCGGGTCCGGACCGCGCTCACCGGCGAACGCGGCCGGGCCGACGTCGGCGCGTCGGGAGGCCGAAGACGACCGCACCCGCGCCACCGCCGACCGCGTCGTCGGGGCGAGCGACCGCGACCAGGCCGAGAAGGACCGCGACGCGGCGCTCGCCGACCGCAAGACCGGGGCGAGCGACCGTATCCGGGCCGAGAAGGCGCGTGACGACGCGATGACCGGCGGTGACGAGCCGCCGGATCGCGAACTCACCTTCCCATGAACCGGCTGTCGGCGAGCCGAGCGCCCGCGAGCAGACCGGCCTCGGTCAGAACTCCCAGTCCTCGTCCTCGGTGTTGACGGCCTTGCCGATCACGTAGGACGAGCCCGACCCGGAGAAGAAGTCGTGGTTCTCATCGGCGTTCGGCGACAGGGCCGAGAGGATCGCCGGGTTGACGTCGGTCTCGTCCTTCGGGAACAGCGCCTCGTAGCCCAGGTTCATCAGCGCCTTGTTGGCGTTGTAGCGCAGGAACTTCTTGACGTCTTCCGTCAGGCCGACACCGTCGTAGAGGTCCTGGGTGTACTCGACCTCGTTGTCGTACAGCTCGAAGAGCAGCTCGAACGTGTAGTCCTTGATCGCGGTGCGCTCGGTCTCGGAGAGCTTCTCGAGGCCCTTCTGGAACTTGTAGCCGATGTAGTACCCGTGCACCGCCTCGTCGCGAATGATCAAGCGGATCAGGTCCGCCGTGTTCGTGAGCTTGGCGCGGCTCGACCAGTACATGGGCAGGTAGAAGCCCGAGTAGAACAGGAACGACTCGAGCAGCGTGCTCGCGACCTTGCGCTTGAGCGGGTCGTCACCGCGGTAGTAGGTCATGACGATCTCGGCCTTGCGCTGCAGGTTGACGTTCTCCTCGGACCAGCGGAACGCGTCGTCGATCTCCGGGGTCGAGATCAGCGTCGAGAAGATCGACGAGTACGACTTCGCGTGCACCGACTCCATGAACGCGATGTTCGTGTACACGGCCTCCTCGTGCGGGGTGATCGCGTCCGGGATCAACGAGACCGCGCCGACGGTGCCCTGGATGGTGTCGAGCAGGGTCAGGCCGGTGAACACCCGCGTCGTGAGCTGCTGCTCCTGCGGGGTCAGGGTCGCCCACGACTGGATGTCGTTGGAGATCGGCACCTTCTCGGGCAGCCAGAAGTTCCCGACGAGCCGGTCCCAGACCTCGGCGTCCTTGTCGTCCTCGACGCGGTTCCAGTTGATCGCCGACACCCGGCTGACCAGCTTCAGCTTTCCCGTGGACATGCCATCTCCTTCATCACCGGGTCGCGCCCGGGCGAGTCGTACGAGCGAGGACCGGACCTACAGCATGCAGGAGACGCAGTTCTCCACCTCGGTGCCCTCCAGGGCCATCTGCCGCAGGCGGATGTAGTAGAGCGTCTTGATCCCCTTGCGCCAGGCGTAGATCTGGGCGCGGTTGATGTCGCGGGTCGTGGCGCTGTCCTTGAAGAAGAGGGTCAGCGACAGGCCCTGGTCGACGTGCTGCGTCGCCTCGGCGTAGGTGTCGATGATCTTCTCGTAGCCGATCTCGTACGCGTCCTTGTAGTACTCGAGGTTGTCGTTCGTGAGGAACGGCGCCGGGTAGTAGACGCGGCCGATCTTGCCTTCCTTGCGGATCTCGATGCGCGACGCCACGGGGTGGATCGACGACGTCGAGTTGTTGATGTAGGAGATCGAGCCGGTCGGCGGGACGGCCTGCAGGTTCTGGTTGTAGATGCCGTGCTCGCGCACCGACGCCGCGAGCTCGCGCCAGTCGTCCTGCGTCGGGATGTGCACGCCGGACTCGGCGAACAGCTCGGCGACCCGTGCCGTCCGCGGGACCCACTCCTGCTCGACGTACTTGGTGAAGTACGCGCCCGACGCGTAGGTCGACCGCTCGAACCCGTCGAAGGCCTTGCCGCGCTCGATCGCCAGACGGTTCGACGCCCGGATCGCGTGGTACGCGACCGTGTAGAAGTAGATGTTCGTGAAGTCGAGGCCTTCCTCGGACCCGTAGTGGATGTGCTCACGGGCGAGGTAGCCGTGCAGGTTCATCTGCCCGAGGCCGATCGCGTGGCCGCCCTCGTTCCCGAGCTTGACCGACGGGACCGACTCGATGCTCGTCTGCACCGACACCGCCGTCAGGGCACGGATCGCGGTCTCGACGGTCTGCGCGAAGTCCGGCGAGTCCATCGCGAGCGCGATGTTGAGCGAGCCGAGGTTGCAGGAGATGTCGCGGCCGACGTGGCTGTACGAGAGGTCCTCGTTGAAGGTCGACGGCGTCGAGACCTGCAGGATCTCCGAGCACAGGTTCGAGTGCGTGATCTTGCCCTCGATCGGGTTCGCCTTGTTCACCGTGTCCTCGAACATGAGGTACGGGTAGCCGGACTCGAACTGGATCTCGGCGAGCGTCTGGAAGAACTCGCGCGCATTGATCTTGTGCTTGCGGATCCGGGCGTCGTCGACCATCTCGTGGTACTTCTCCGTCACCGAGATGTCGGAGAACGGGATCCCGTACACGCGCTCGACGTCGTACGGCGAGAACAGGTACATCGGCTCGTTCTTGCGCGCGAGCTCGAACGTGATGTCGGGGATGACGACGCCCAGCGAGAGCGTCTTGATGCGGATCTTCTCGTCCGCGTTCTCCCGCTTCGTGTCGAGGAACCGCATGATGTCCGGGTGGTGCGCGTGCAGGTACACCGCACCGGCACCCTGACGGGCCCCGAGCTGGTTCGCGTAGGAGAACGAGTCCTCGAGCAGCTTCATGACCGGGATGACCCCGGAGGACTGGTTCTCGATGTGCTTGATCGGCGCACCGTGCTCACGGATGTTCGTGAGCAGCAGCGCGACCCCGCCGCCGCGCTTGGAGAGCTGCAGCGAGGAGTTGATGCCGCGCGCGATGGACTCCATGTTGTCCTCGATGCGCAGCAGGAAGCACGAGACCGACTCGCCCCGCTGTGCCTTGCCCGAGTTGAGGAACGTCGGCGTGGCCGGCTGGAACCGACCCGAGATGATCTCGTCGACCATGTGCGTCGCGAACCGCTCGTCGCCGTCGGCCAGGGTCAGCGCGACCATGCACACACGGTCCTCGAAGCGCTCGAGGTAACGCTTCCCGTCGAACGTCTTGAGCGTGTACGACGTGTAGTACTTGAATGCGCCGAGGAACGTCTGGAAGCGGAACTTCTTCGAGTACGCGTGCGTGAAGAGGCTCTTGACGAACTCGAACTCGTACTTCGCCAGGATCTCGGGCTCGTAGTACTTGTGCTCCACGAGGTACTCGAGCTTCTCCTCGAGGTTGTGGAAGAACACCGTGTTCTGGTTCACGTGCGTGAGGAAGTACTCGCGCGCGGCCGCCCGGTCCTTGTCGAACTGGATCTCGCCGTCCGGCCCGTACAGGTTGAGCATCGCGTTGAGCGCGTGGTAGTCGAGCTCGGGCCCGACGCCCGTCGCAGCGCCTACGCCGGTATCCGTGAGTGTTGCCACAGCTGTCCCAATCCTTCGCGGACGCGTGTGACGTCCTCCGGTGTCCCCAAGAGCTCGAACCCGTAGAGGTACGGGACGTGGCACTTGGCGGCGATGATGGTGCCGGCGAGGCAGTACGCCTCACCGAAGTTGGTGTTGCCGGCCGCGATGACCCCGCGAAGCAACGACCGGTTGTGTGCGTCGTTCAGGAACTTCACGACCTGTCGCGGGACCGCTCCGCCCTGGTTGCCCCCGCCGTAGGTGGGGACCACGAGGACGTACGGCTCGTCGACGCGCAAGAAGGCCTCCGCCGGCGTCAGCGGAATCCGCCGGGCCGGGAGCCCGAGCCGCTGGACGAACCGGTGCGTGTTCTCCGAGACGCTGGAGAAGTAGACGAGAGAGCTCACGACGACCTGACCGGACCGGGAAGGGATGGAGAGCGCCGGTGTCGGCAGAGGCCGGCAGGGTTCGCCGGTGGCCGTGCGAGGCGAGTGGAGCGTGCGGTCGCGTCAGGCGACCGCGACGAGCTCCGCGAGGGAGCTGATCTTGTCCGGGCGGTAGCCCGACCAGTGCTCGCCACCGGCCATGACGACCGGGGCCTGGAGATAGCCGAGACCGCGGACCATCTCGAGAGCCTCAGGGTCCTGCGTGATGTCGATCTTCTCGTACGAGATCCCGCGCTTGTCGAGCGCGCGGTAGGTGGCGTCGCACTGCACGCACGCCGGCTTGCTGAAGACGGTGACGGTCATGTCCCCGAGGCTCCTTCCCAGTTCTGTGTCCACGCGGCGAGAGGTC
>DATKTF010000180.1:0-4964 GCA_035531255.1 Cellulomonadaceae bacterium | reverse complement strand
CGGTTCCACCGGGTGACACGGACGAGAGCGGGACGGTGGCACCGGCCGTCGAGCAGGCCGCCAGGGCGAAGGCGCCCAGGACGCCGAGGGCGGCCAGGCGGGCCCCTCGCGTGCGCGGTCGGGGTGTGCGGTGTCTCAACGTCGGACCTCTCGTTCTGTCACACGGTGCTCACGGTCGACGTTCGTCGCCTCCAATGGAACACAACGGGGCGCTCGAGGGCTTCCATCACCATGCAGACCTGGTTCCGACTGGCCGTTCTCGTCGTGCTCCTGGCGCTCGGTGGGGTGATCCTGCTTGTCGTGCCGATGCCTGACATCCAGGAGCTGCAACGGTGGGCGGCCGGCAGCGGGGTCTGGTTGCCCGCCGTGTTCGTTGCGGGGTATGCGGCCGCGACGTTGCTCCTGCTGCCCAAGAACGTCCTGTCCATGGCGGCCGGGCTGGTGTTCGGGCTCGGGTCGGGCGTCGTGCTGGTCTGGTTCGCGGCGATGCTCGGTGCGTCCGGGGCCTTCTGGTTGGGTCGCCGGCTCGGCCGCGAGGGAGTCACCCGGATCGCCGGTCGCCACCTGGACCGTCTGGACAACCTCGTCAGGCGTCACGGCGTGCTCGCGGTCCTGGTCGCTCGCCTCGTCCCAGTGGTGCCCTTCACCGCAGTGAACTACGGCAGCGGCCTGACAGCAGTGGCGTTCCCGGCCTACCTTGCGGCGACCGCGGTCGGGATCCTCCCGGGCACGGTGGCCTACGTCGCGGTCGGGGCGTATGGCACCCGCCCGAACGGGTGGCAGCTGTGGGTCGCGGCAGGAGCGCTGCTCGCACTCAGCGTGGGAGGAAGCTGGTTCGCCCGGCGTCGCACCCGTGGCCCGGTGCTGCCTGCCCCCGAGATGCTGAAGACCGACCTGCCGGTCCCCGGTCCGCCCGCCCTCGACCCAAAGGAGGGATGATGCTCGATCCCGCAGCTCGCGCCCTGCTCGCCCGTCCGCTGGACCGCGCGGCCGCCGCGTTGGACCGGCCCTGGATCACCCCAGACCGCATCACCGTCGCAGGGCTGGTCCTCGGCGTGGCCGGTGCCGTCGCCGCGGGGGCCGCGTCGTGGGGTGCGGCGCTCGCCCTGTGGCTGGTATCCCGGGTCGCCGACGGGCTCGACGGTCCCCTGGCACGGCGCCGGCGTTCACGCGGTGCGGGCACGACGTCCGGGGACGCGGGCGGGTTCTTGGACATCACCGCGGACTTCGTCGTCTACGGCGCGTTCGTCGTCGGCGTCGGGATCGGCGCCGCCGGGTCGCTCCTGCCGTTCCTGGCGGTCTTGCTCGCGTACTACCTGAACGGATCGGCGTTCCTCGCGTTCTCCTCGATCGCCGAGCGCACCGGGCACCGGCTCGACGACGGGCGCTCCCTGTCGTTCCTGGGTGGCCTCGCCGAGGGCACCGAGACGATCATCGTGCACAGCCTGTGGGTCCTGGTTCCCGGCGCCGCCGGCCCGATCGCCTGGGTATGGGCGGGGGTCGTGGGCCTCAGCGCGGGCCACCGCATGGTCGCCGGGTACCGAACCCTGCGAGCCCCGGCAGACGTCGGGTCGACGCCCTGACGGGCGTCCCCGCGCGCACCCTCACCAGAGTCTCCGATCCGCGCCACGCGGCGTGGTCCGCGGCAGACTCGCGCTACCGGCATCAGGTCCGGCACCACGGCTGGCCTGGCACCGTGCGGCGGCCTACCGCGTGCGTCGCGCGGTCCACGCGCGGCGCACCGCGAGGATCGCCCCGGTGAGCCGTCGGACCGTGGGCGTGCTCAGGCGCTGCTGCACGACAGCGACACCCGCGCCCCACGGCCCGTCACCGTAGGTCGGGTACGGGTGGATCGTGCCGGCGAGGTCGGTCGCCGTCAGACCCTTGTGCACCGCGAGGGTGAGCTCGGCCAGCGACTCCCCTGCGCGCGGCCCGACGACGGTGGCACCGAGAATCCGGCCGCGGGCGCCCAGGACGAGCCGGGCGAAACCGTCGGTGCGGCCTTCCGCGACGGCCCGGTCCACGTCCGCGTGCTCGCGGGTGACCGTCTGCGGTACGGGTTCACCGGCCGGCGCCCAGCTCGCCACGCCGACTGCGGCGACCTCCGGGTCGGTGAACGTCACCCGCGGGACGGCCGACAGGTCCACGCTTCGGCGCAGCCCCAGGACGGCATTGGTCACGGCGATGCTGGCGTGCACCCCCGCCAGGTGGGTGAACTGAGGATGCGGTGTCACGTCACCCGCGGCCCACACACGAGGGTTGGTCGTGCGCAGGTGGTCGTCGACGAGGACGAAGCCGCGCGCGTCGATGTCCACCCCGGCGCGGTCCAGGCCGAGGTCGGAGGATCGGGGTCGCCGCCCCACGGCGACGAGCAGCACGTCGTAGTCCACTGTGCGCTGTCCGCTCCCCGACTCCAGGACGATCTCGCCTCCGTGGCCGGGTCGGCCGTTCACGGCGACCGCGCGGTGGCCCACGAGGACCTCGACCCCGTCCCGCTCGAGCGCCGAGTGGACCAGTGCCACCGCGTCGGGGTCCTCACGTGGCATCAGGCGTGGCAACGCCTCGAGCAGGGTGACCCGGGACCCGAGTCGGGCGAAGGCCTGCCCGAGCTCGCACCCGATGCTGCCACCGCCCATGACGACCAGCCGGTCCGGGAGCACCTCCAGCTGCCAGATCGAGTCGCTCGTCAGGGGGTGTGCGTCCACCAACCCGGTGACCGGTGGCACCGCAGGCGCGCCGCCGGTGGCAATCAGCGCGTGGTGGAACGCGATCGACCGCCCGTCCACATCCACGGTCCCGCTGCCCGTGAACCGCGCCTGGCCGTGCAGCACCTGGACTCCCGCCTCGGTCAGGGCGGCCGGTTAGTCCGCGGGCTCGATCGACGCGATCGCCGAACGGACGTGACCCATCACCGCCGGGAAGTCCACGCTCACCCCGGAGAACGTCACGCCCAGACCGGCTCCGTGGCGGGCGCCGGCCGCGTGCCCCGCGGCGGCGAGCAACGCCTTGCTCGGGACGCACCCCGTCCACAGGCAGTCCCCACCGGTGCGACCGCTCTCGACCAGAGCGACCCGGGCGCCAAGACGGGCTGCGGTCTTCGCGCCCACGATGCCCGCGGTCCCGCCCCCCACCACGAGCAGGTCCCAGGCGTCATCGGCGTCGTTCACGTCGTCTCCTCGTCTGCGGTCGCGGCTCGGTCATGGTGCCGCGTTCCCTGTCGCTCACGGTCCGGCTCGAGATGCACGCTCGTGAGGTCAGAAGGTCAGGATCTGGTAGCCCTCGCCGACCAGCTGACGGATGCTGGCGTGCCCCTTGTACTCCCCGAGCAGCGGCCACCCGGCGGCAGTGACCGGCTCGGCGACCCCGTGCGCCCTGGTGCAGAAGCCGCACGCACCCCGGGTCACACCACGGAGCTTCTCCACCAGACGGTGCAGCTGGTGGTCGGGGGCGCTCGCCGCCGCGAGGGTGTCAACCCCTGAGCCGTCGTAGACCACGGTGACGTCGTCACCGGCCTCCAGGAACTCCACTGCGGTCATCAGGCCGCGGTACGCGCGTGCCAGGTCCTTGGACGCGTCCTCGTAGATGACGACGGCGACGCGCTGGCGAACGGGTGCGGTGATGCTCATGGGATGCCTCCGAGGTTCCGGGTCGCCCGTGCGGCGTCCCTGCGGTAGGGGAACCCGGCGTGCACGAGGTCCGCTTCCACTCTCGGGATCTGGGCTCGGGCCCGACGATTCAGGCGAGTGACGTCGAGGACGACCGTGTCCGCGAACCTCCCGGTCCACGTTGCCGTGCTCCAGACGAGCGCTACCTGCTCAACAGCTCGGCGAGGTGCGTCACCGAGGTGGCCTCGAGGGTAGCGCGGTGGAAGTAGTCGGGGTACGTGGCGCCCGTCCGGTTGATCCACGCGGTGCGAAGTCCCGCCCGGTGGGCGCCGTCGATGTCCCACGGGTGGACGGCGACGAGCATCATGTCCCCGGGCGTGACGCCGCACTCCCTGGCCGCGTAGGTGTACGCGGCCGCCGCGGGCTTCCATGCCCCGGCGTCCTCGACCGAGAGCAACCGTTCGAACGCCCCGCGGATCCCGGCGCGGTCGAACAGCTGCTCGGCGACCACGGTCGCACCATTGCTCAAGGTCACCAGACGCGTGCCGGCCGCCGCCAGCGCCGATACCCCGCCACGGACGTCATCGTGCACGGTCAGCTCTGCGAAACCGCCCATGATGTGAGCGATCGCGTCCTCGTCCGAGCGGTTGAGCAACCATCCCTCCAGGGCGACCCGGAGCGCACCGGAGCCGACCTGGGCGAATGGCGCGTTGCCCCCGGCTGCCGTCAGGGCGAACCCGTCACGCAGCAGGGATGCGAACCAGGTCGCGGCCAGATGGGCGGGCGCACCGACATCGACGAAACGCGCTGCCATGGGTCCCATGTCCGAGAGCGTCTCGTTGACGTCGAAGAGCAGGACACCCGGCGGTACGGATGCGCGGGGTCCGTCCGACTGCTCGAGAGGCGAGGACGTGGGACTCATGGTGCTCCTTGATCGGGAGGGAGGGGACGACGGAGTGCTGGACAGCCTGGTCGGCGCTCCGCACGCGCGCACGCGTGCTCACGGAAGCGCCGCGGACCACGTGCGGTCCGGGGCCGAGGCGTCGAGGCGGCGGGCCGAGTTGACCAGACCCACGTGGGAGAACGCCTGCGGGAAGTTGCCGAGCATGCGGCGGCCAGGCACGTCGTACTCCTCACTGAGAAGACCGACGTCGTTCGCGGTCGCGAGCACCCGTTCGAACAGTGCGACCGCTCGCGCTCGGTCACCGCGCATCGCCAGAGCGTCGACGAGCCAGAACGTGCACAGCACAAAGGAGCCCTCGGACCCGGTGAGCCCATCGGGTCCGGACTGCTCGTCATCCTCGGTCTGGTACCGCTGAACGAACCCGTCGCGGGTCAGGTCCTCGGCGATCGCGTCCA
>DATKTF010000179.1:0-9419 GCA_035531255.1 Cellulomonadaceae bacterium | reverse complement strand
GGACGTCCGGGGCCGGTGCTCGTGGACATCGCGAAGTCGGCCATGCAGGCGACGACGACGTTCTCCTGGCCGCAGGTGCTCGACCTGCCCGGCTACCACCCCGTGACCAAGCCGCACGCGAAGCAGATCCGTGAGGCGGCGCGTCTGCTCGCGACCGCGCGGCGACCGGTCCTCTACGTCGGGGGCGGGATCATCCGCGCCGGGGCGTCCGCCGAGCTGCGGCGGCTGGTCGACGAGAGCGGCGCACCCGTCGTGACGACCCTGATGGCCCGCGGCGCTCTGCCCGACTCGCACCCGCAGCACCTCGGGATGCCAGGGATGCACGGCACCGTGCCGGCCGTCGCCGCGCTGCAGAAGGCCGACCTGATCGTGGCGCTGGGCGCGCGGTTCGACGACCGGGTCACCGGCAAGCTGAGCTCGTTCGCGCCGAACGCGACGGTGGTCCACGCCGACATCGACCCGGCCGAGATCGGGAAGAACAGGGCGGTCGACGTCCCGATCGTCGGTGACCTTCGCGAGGTCATCGCGGACCTGCTCCCCGAGCTGGCCCGCGAGCACGCGCAGCACGGCAAGCCGGACGTCGAGGCCTGGTGGCGGCAGATCAACGAGTGGCGGGAGACGTTCCCGCTCGGGTTCGACGAGCCGGAGGACGGACATCTCTCCCCGCAGCACGTGATCTCACGGATCAGCGAGCTGACGGGGCCGGAGGCCATCTACGTCGCCGGCGTCGGGCAGCACCAGATGTGGGCGTCGCAGTTCATCCAGTTCGAACGTCCGAACTCATGGCTGAACTCCGGCGGTCTCGGCACGATGGGCTTCTCGGTGCCCGCCGCGATGGGGGCCAAGGTCGGCGCGCCGGACCGCACGGTCTGGTCGATCGACGGTGACGGCTGCTTCCAGATGACCAACCAGGAGCTCGCGACCTGTGCGATCAACGACATCCCGATCAAGGTCGCGATCATCAACAACTCGTCCCTCGGCATGGTGCGGCAGTGGCAGACCCTCTTCTACGAGTCCCGCTACTCCCACACCGACCTGAACACGGGTCACGGCACCGTGCGGATCCCGGACTTCGTCAAGATGGCCGACGCCTACGGCTGCGTCGGGCTCCGCTGCGAGACGAAGGCCGACGTGGACGCGACGATCAAACGGGCCCTCGAGATCAACGACCAGCCGGTGGTGATCGACTTCACCGTCTCCCGGGACGCGATGGTCTGGCCGATGGTGGCTGCGGGCGTGAGCAACGACGACATCCAGTACGCCCGGGGCATCAGCCCGGCGTGGGACCGCGAGGAGTAGGACGATGACCAGCAGGCACACACTCTCCGTCCTCGTCGAGAACAAGCCGGGCGTGCTGACGCGCGTCGCCGGGCTGTTCGCGCGGCGATCGTTCAACATCCACTCGCTCGCCGTGGGCCCCACGGAGCACGACGAGTTCTCCCGGATCACCGTCGTGGTGGACGTCGAGGACCTCCCGCTCGAACAGGTCACCAAGCAGCTCAACAAGCTGATCAACGTGATCAAGATCGTCGAGCTCGAGGACGCGTCCTCGGTCCAGCGCGAGCTTCTGCTCGTGAAGGTGCGCGCCGAGGCGGCGCAGCGCACGCACGTGCTCGAGGTCGTCGACCTCTTCCGCGCGCACGTCGTCGACGTCGTCCCGGACACGGTGACGATCGAGGCGACCGGTAGCCCGGGGAAGCTCAATGCCCTGCTCGCGGCTCTCGAGCCCTACGGCATCCGCGAGATCGTCCAGTCCGGTACGGTCGCGATCGCCCGTGGACCTCGCTCGATCACGGACAGGACGCTCGAACGCGTCACCAGGACCGCCTAGCGTCGGCGCACGATCCGCGCCGCGCCGTCACCCCACGACGAACCCCGCACGACACGACGACACCCCGCACGACACGACGAACCAAGGAGATCCACGGTGGCTGAGCTGTTCTACGACGACGACGCCGATCTGTCCATCATCGCCGGCCGCAAGGTCGCGGTCATCGGCTACGGCAGCCAGGGCCATGCGCATGCGTTGAACCTGCGCGACTCCGGGGTCGACGTCCGCGTCGGGCTCCGGGACGGCAGCGCGTCGATCGCGAAGGCCGAGGCCCAGGGCCTCCGGGTCCTGCCGGTCGTCGACGCGGTGAAGGAGGCGGACGTCGTCGTCATCCTCGCGCCGGACCAGGTCCAGCGGCACGTGTACCGCGACGAGATCGCGCCGAACCTGAACCCGGGCACGGCACTCGTCTTCGGTCACGGCTTCAACATCCGCTTCGGCTACATCAAGCCGGACGCCGGGTTCGACGTTGTCATGGTCGCCCCGAAGGGCCCCGGGCACCTCGTGCGTCGGGAGTTCGTGGACGGCCGCGGGGTCCCGGTGATCGTCGCGGTCGAGCAGGATGCATCGGGCTCCGCGTGGCCGCTCGCGCTCTCCTACGCCAAGGCGATCGGCGGGCTCCGTGCCGCCGGCATCAAGACGACGTTCACCGAGGAGACCGAGACCGACCTCTTCGGCGAGCAGGCGGTGCTGTGCGGCGGTGTCTCCCAGCTGATCCAGTACGGCTTCGAGACGCTCACGGAGGCCGGTTACCAGCCGGAGGTCGCGTACTTCGAGGTGCTGCACGAGCTCAAGCTCATCGTCGACCTCATCCACGAGGGCGGCATCGCGAAGCAGCGGTGGAGCGTCTCCGACACGGCGGAGTACGGCGACTACGTCTCGGGCCCGCGGGTCATCGACCCGCACGTCAAGGAGAACATGAAGGCGGTCCTCGCGGACATCCAGTCGGGTGTCTTCGCGGCGCGCTTCATCGCCGACCAGGACGCCGGCGCCCCCGAGTTCACGGCCCTGCGCGCCAAGGGCGAGGCGCACCCCATCGAGGCGGTCGGCCGTCAGCTCCGCAAGCTCTTCGCCTGGGTCAAGCCCTCCGACACCGACTACGTCGAGGGAAGTGCCGGGCGCTGACCGAGTGGTCCGCGAGGGACGAGCGGCCCGGGAGGTCGAGCCGGGTGCTTCCCGACTGTGGTGCTGGGGAAGTGCCGGGCGCTGACCGAGTGGTCCGCGAGGGACGAGCGGCCCGGGCCTGTTGCGCGGGAGCGGAACGGGTCCGGGCACGTCGAGCGAAGAAGGTGGCATGACGACGGACGGGGAGCTCGCGGGCGATCCTGACGAGATCGCGTCGTTCTGGGAGCTCGCACGGGGACGGGCCGGGTTCGCTCGGCTCGCCGTGGTGACCGGGACCGGCGCGGCCGCCAGCGTGGTCCCTCCGGCGTGGGCCTTCGGCGACGTCCCGGAGATCGCCGACGAGCTGGTCGCCCTTGTTCTGGCCGGTGTCAAGACGGCGACGGTCTCTCCGCTGTGGGAGTACCAGGTGTCGGGCACCGAGGTGCCGGCTGTGGGCGATCTGTCGATCGTGCTGGACGGCCGGGCGCACCCGCGCGCACTGATCCGTACGTCGGCGGTCCGGACGGCGAGGTTCGACGAGGTCGACGCCGCGCATGCGTGGGCCGAGGGCGAGGGGGATCGGAGCCTGGAGTCGTGGCGGGCCGAGCACGAGGCGTACTACCGGCGTCTGATGGCGACGCGCGGCGTCGAGTTCCGACCGGACATGGAGCTCGTGCTGGAGGCCTTCGAGCTGCGGTTCCCGCCCCGGCCGAGCGGCTCCGGGCTCGCGCGGCCGCGCACGGGCCGACCCGCAGCACGGCGTCGCTCGCAGTGATCAGCCAGTGGGACGCCCGTCCCACCCGGTGGGACGAACGGATAGGATCCGCAGCATGACGCGCAGCATCAACCTGGCAGTCGTCGCGGGTGACGGTATCGGTACCGAGGTCGTCGAGCAGGGTCTGCTCGCCCTCGAGGCTGCGCTCTCCGGCACCGACGTCCGGGTCGAGACGACCGACTTCGACCTCGGGGCGCGTCGTTGGCACGCCACCGGCGAGACCCTGACGGACGAGGACCTCGCCGCGATCCGCACGCACGACGCGATCCTCCTCGGTGCGATCGGCGACCCGGGCGTGCCGAGCGGTGTGCTCGAACGGGGGCTGCTGCTGCGGCTGCGGTTCGCGCTGGACCACTACGTGAACCTCCGCCCGAGCAAGCTGTACCCGGGTGTCACCTCGCCTCTGGCCCATCCGGGAGACGTCGACTTCGTCGTGGTGCGTGAAGGCACCGAAGGCCCCTACGTCGGCAACGGGGGAGCGATCCGCGTCGGGACCCCGCACGAGATCGCCAACGAGGTGAGTGTCAACACGGCGTTCGGCGTCGAGCGCGTCGTCCGGGATGCGTTCGCGCGCGCTGCGGCGCGACCGCGGAAGTCGTTGACGCTCGTGCACAAGCACAACGTGCTCGTGCACGCCGGCCACCTGTGGCGCCGCACGGTGGAGGCGGTCAACGCCGACTTCCCCGACGTCACGGTCGACTACCTCCATGTCGACGCCGCCACGATCTTCCTGGCGACGAACCCGTCACGTTTCGACGTGATCGTGACCGACAACCTGTTCGGTGACATCCTCACCGATCTGGCCGCGGCGATCACCGGCGGCATCGGGCTCGCGGCGTCGGCGAACATCAACCCCGACCGCTACGCCGACGGGACCAGCGTCGCGCCGTCGATGTTCGAGCCGGTGCACGGCTCGGCGCCGGACATCGCGGGCCAGGGCAAGGCAGACCCGACCGCCACCGTGCTGTCGGTCTCCCTCATGCTCGAGCACCTGGGCCTCGCCGACGCCGCCGCAGCCGTGGAACGCGCCGTCGCGGCCGACGTACTCGAGCGTGGCGACCGAGTACGGTCGACGACCGAGGTCGGCAAGGATCTCGCCGCGCGCATCGCCGGCTGATCCTCTCGGGCTCGTCGGAGGTCCCGACGAGCCGCCAGTGCCTCCTCGGCCGTCGCCGCCGGTACCGTCAACCCGTGTGCAGCGCGCAGGTCCAGCGAAAGGCCAGACGATGAGCTCGACGACCGACACCCCCCAGGCCTCGACGGACGTGGCAGACGCGTTCGTCGTGCATCCCTCCGCCTCCGCGATCACGGTGGCCGAGCGCACGGCAGCCCTCGCCGCACCCAAGTTCGGCACGGTCTTCTCCGATCACATGGCACGTGTCAGCTGGAGTCAGGACGCGGGCTGGCACGACCGGAGGGTCGAGGCCTACGGCCCGCTCCAGCTCGACCCTGCCTGTGCAGTCCTGCACTATGCGCAGGAGATCTTCGAGGGCCTCAAGGCGTACCGCCACGCGGACGGCTCGGTGTGGACGTTCCGCGCGGGGGCCAACGCGGCACGGTTCGCGTCGTCGGCCCGACGCCTCGCGCTTCCTGTCCTGGCCGAAGAGGACTTTCTCGGAGCGATCGCGGCACTGGTGCGCACGGATGTCGACTGGGTGCCGTCCGGCGACGAGATGTCTCTGTACCTGCGACCCTTCATGTACGCCTCGGAGAATTTCATCGGCGTGCGCGCGACCCTCGAGGCGGAGTTCCTGGTGATCGCGTCGCCCGTGGGTCCGTACTTCGCCAGTGGCGTCCACCCGGTGTCGATCTGGGTGGCCGAGGACTACCACCGTGCCGGTGCGGGCGGGACCGGGGCTGCGAAGTGCGGCGGGAACTACGCCGCGAGCCTGGTGGCCCAGCAGGAGGCATACGCGCAGGGGTGCGAGCAGGTGTGCTTCCTGGACTCGGAGACGAACACCTACCTCGAGGAGCTCGGGGGGATGAACGTGTTCGTCGTCGGCGCCGACGGGCGCGTGTCGACCCCGGAGCTCACGGGCTCGATCCTCGAGGGCGTGACGCGCTCCTCGATCGTGCAGCTCCTGAGAGATGCCGGACGGACCGTCGACGAGCGTCGGATCACGCTCGACGAGGTTCGCTCGGGGCTCGAGACGGGTGACGTCGCCGAGGTGTTCGCCTGCGGCACGGCGGCCGTCGTGACCCCGATCGGCCGGTTGGCGGGCAACGGGTTCGACCTGTCGGTCGGTGACGGCACGGCCGGCGCGATCACCACGGCGATCCGGGCCGAGCTCACCGACATCCAGTACGGTCGCGCGGCAGACCGGCATGGGTGGATGCATCGCGTCGTCTGACGTCGTCGCGCGCGATCGCGGTCGGCCCCGCGCCGTCGGTTCGGGGCGTGCGGGTCCGATCGCCGATCTCCTGTTCACGCCAGCGGCGCGCTGTGGCATGATGACCCACGTGACGCAGTACCAGCTCATTATCGAGTAGCGCGTTCGGCCGAGCCGAACGCGCAGACCTCCCGCACCCCGGGGGGTCTTTTTGTTGTCGGGCACCATCCCCGCCCCGCGACAGAGCCGATCATCCCGCCGGCACCACCCACCGCCGGCCTTCCCCGTCAGGAGAGGTGATCGGTGTTCGCCCTCACCTCGCACGAAGAGAGCCTCACGTGACCACGAGCACCAGCGAGCCGTTCCACGTCTACGACACCACGCTGCGCGACGGAGCCCAGCAGGAGGGCATGAACCTGACCGTCCAGGACAAGCTCGCGATCGCGCCGTTGCTCGACGAGCTGGGCGTGGGGTACATCGAGGGTGGATGGCCCGGGGCGATCCCGAAGGACACCGAGTTCTTCGCCCGGGCGGCCAAGGAGCTCGATCTCACGAACGCCGTCCTTGCCGCGTTCGGGGCGACCCGCAAGCCGGGGAGCCGGGCGTGGGACGACGCACAGGTCCGCGCGCTCCTCGACTCGCAGGCGCCGGTCGTCACGCTCGTCGCCAAGAGCGACATCCGGCACGTCGAGCGCGCGCTCCGGACGACCGGCGACGAGAACCTGGCGATGATCACGGACACGGTGGCCTTCCTCGTCGGCGAAGGTCGTCGCGTCGTCCTCGACGCCGAGCACTTCTTCGACGGGTACCGGTTCGATCCCGCGTACGCGCGGTCGGCCGTGCTGGCGGCCTTCGCCGCGGGTGCGGAGGTCGCGACGCTGTGCGACACGAACGGCGGGATGCTCCCGGACTGGGTCACCGAGGTCGTCGACGAGCTCACGGGGTCGATGGTCGCCGCCGGGGTGATCGGGCGCCTCGGCATCCACGCGCACAACGACTCGGGGTGCGCGGTCGCCAACTCCCTCGCGGCGGTGAACGCCGGGTGCACGCACGTCCAGGGCACCGTCAACGGGTACGGGGAGCGCACGGGCAACGCCGATCTCATCACGGTGATCGCCAACCTCGAGCTCAAGGGCGGCCGGTCTCTGCTCGCCGGGACCGGCCTCACCGAGGCGACGCGGATTGCGCACGCGATCAGCGAGATCACGAACATCTCCCCGTTCGCGCGTCAGCCCTACGTGGGCGCGAGCGCGTTCGCGCACAAGGGGGGACTGCACGCGAGCGCGATCAAGGTCGATCCGGACCTCTACCAGCACGTCGACCCGCAACGCGTCGGGAACGACATGCGCATGCTCATCTCCGACATGGCCGGGCGCGCGTCGATCGAGCTCAAGGGGCGCGAGTTCGGGTTCGACCTGTCGGGCCAGGGCGACGTCCTCGCCAGGATCACGAACCGGGTCAAGGATGCCGAGGCGCGCGGGTACACGTACGACGCCGCGGACGCGTCGTTCGCGCTCGTCCTGCACGAGGAGGTCGCAGGTGCTCGGCCGACGTTCTTCTCGGTGGAGAGCTGGCGCGCGATCGTCGAGCGGGTCGGCGGTCGTGGCGTCGAGGCGACCGCCGAGGCGACGGTGAAGCTGCACGCGGGTGGCGAGCGGATCGTCTCCACCGGCGAGGGGAACGGACCCGTCAACGCCCTCGACCATGCGCTTCGTCTGGCTCTGGGACGGGTATACCCGGAGATCGAGCACTTCGAGCTGATCGACTTCAAGGTGCGCATCCTCGACGCGATGCAGGGGACCGACGCGGTGACGCGCGTGCTCATCGAGACGTCGGACGGCGAGTCGACCTGGAGCACCGTCGGGGTCGGCCCCAACCTCCTCGAGGCGTCGTGGGAGGCGCTGACCGACTCCGCGATCTTCGGGCTGCTGCACGCCGGCGTCGAACCCCGCTGACACCTCTCGCCCCGGTCCGCTCGACCGGGCGTCCGCGGGGTGGAGGGCAGGTCGGCGGCAGCGGGGGAGTCGTAGGATGACTCGGTGACGACGGTGCGTGGTGAGTACAAGGTCCCCGGTGGCAAGCTCGTGGCCGCCGAGGTGAGCGAGCACGACGGTCGGCTCGTGTCGGTCCGGATCAGCGGCGACTTCTTCCTGGAACCCGATGACGCCCTGGAACGCCTCGAGCAGACCCTGACGGGCCTGCCGGTCGACTCGACCGTGGCGCAGCTCACCGCGGCCCTGGGCGAGGTGATCGACGGGTCGGTGACCCTGGTCGGGTTCACCGCCGAGTCGGTCGCGATCGCCGTGCGCCGCGCGCTAGGGCGGGCGACGAGCTGGCGCGACCACACGTTCACGATCATTCATGAGGGCCCGCAGGCGCCGGTGCTGCACGCTGCTCTCGACCAGGTGCTCGCCGAAGAGCTCGCGGCCGGGCGCCGCGGTCCCACCTTGCGGTTCTGGGAGTGGGTCGAGCCCGCGGTCGTGATCGGGTCGTTCCAGTCGCTCCGCAACGAGATCGACCCCGACGGTGCCGCTCGACACGGGATCACGGTCGTCCGGCGCATCTCCGGTGGCGGGGCGATGTTCATGGAAGCGGGAAACTGCATCACGTTCTCGCTCGTCGTCCCGGTGTCGCTCGTCGACGGATTGACGTTCGAGCAGTCGTACGTGTTCCTCGACGACTGGGTGCTCGGTGCTCTTGCGGACGTGGGCGTGACTGCCTCGTACGCGGGTCTGAACGACATCGCGTCACCGGCCGGGAAGATCGCCGGCGCCGCCCAGAAGCGACTTGCCGGCGGAGCCGTGCTGCACCACGTGACGATGGCCTACGACATCGACGCCGAGAAGATGCTCGAGGTGCTGAGGATCGGCCGCGAGAAGCTCTCGGACAAGGGCACGACGAGTGCGAACAAGCGGGTAGACCCGGTTCGTTCTCAGACCGGGATCCCTCGAGAAGCCGTCATCGATGCATTCACCCGCCATTTCCGCAGTCGCTACAGCGCCATCGACGGGTCCCTCACCGCTGACGAGATCAGCCGTGCCGACGAGCTCGTGGAGACCAAGTTCGGGACGCCGGAATGGACGGCGCGCGTACCGTGAGGCGATTTCGGCGCGGCTCGTGCGGAACCTTCACGAATGGTGCGCGCAACTCACAGAAAAGCCCGGCAGGATCAAGGGTGGCGGCGATCCGTCCGCAGCTCATGTGACCCCTGGGAGTCCGTTGTCCATGCCACGCTCTCCTCGAGAGTCGCGCGAGGTCCCGCCGACGCGGCACGCCAGACCGGCGTCGCCCGCGGCGCCGCGTCACGCACGATCGATCAAGAACCACACCGTGCTGCGCTCGGTCGCGCTGACCGCCACGGCGGTCGTCGCGTTCGGGG
>DATKTF010000178.1:0-7212 GCA_035531255.1 Cellulomonadaceae bacterium | reverse complement strand
CGTCGTGTCACCCGCCCGATGATCGACTCCCGCACACCGAACCTGTCCTGCGGGACGTCGGCGAGGTCGAACCCGTCGCCACGGTCGCGCACGAACACCTCGACCGTGTGGGGCGAGACCTCGAGGTAGAGCGACACCGGCGGGCGCCCGTGCACGACGGCGTTCACGAGTGCCTCACGGGTCGCCTGGAGCAGCGCGCGGGTGTCGTCGTCAGGCACCCGGTCACCGACGACCACGACGTCGATCGCCACCGCGCCGGTCTGCCCGGGCATCCTGCCGTCCTCGACCTCGGCGACGACCGCTCGCAGCGCCGTCGCGAGGGACGTTCCTGCCGGTGCGCGGTCGCTGTAGAGCCACTCGCGCAGCTCACGCTCCTGGGCCCGCGCCATCCGCGCGACCTCGTCCGGCTGGTCCGACCGGGCCCGGATGAGCGCGAGCGTCTGGAGCACCGAGTCGTGCAGGTGCGCCGCGATGTCCGCGCGTTCCGACTCGCGGGCCCGTGCGGCGCGCTCGTCGCCGAGCTCCGAGACGAGTCGCAGCCACCACGGTGCCAGCGCGAGCGCGGCCCCGGCGAGGACGGCGATCGCCGCCACGGCCGAGCGCACCAGCACGTCGGGTGGCTCGTCCTGACCGATCAGCAGCAGCACACCCGCACCGACGAGCGTCAGTCCCCCGGCGAGTCGCAGGACGCTGACCGGGGTGCGGCCACCCGCGCGCGAGCGCCAGAGCTCGCGCTGACCCGCGTCGAGCTGGCTCCAGGCCAGCGCGATGCCACCGAGGAGCAGCAGCGTCGGCAGCACCCACGACGACTGGATCTGCACCCCCTGGCGGACGGCCACGAGCGTCGCAGCCACGAGGACCAGCAGCATCCCGATGCCGATGTCCGTGACGGGGACCTGCCGTGCGTCGTCCCGCAGTCGGGGGGCGAGGCGCGACATGGCGGCCGGGCGCAGGTCCTCGGCGAACTGCGCCGGGTCCCCGCTCGGGACCGTCACCCACCAGAACACGTACAGGGCCACACCGACGCCCCCGACGACGGTGAGCAGCAGCATCACGGCCCGGACCAGCCGCACCGGGACGTCGAGGTGCGCGGCGAGCCCGAGGCAGACCCCGCCGATCCGCCGCCCCTGCACGGGCCGGCGCAGCGGCAGGCGCTCACGCCCACCCGCGACGCTCCCGGTCGACTGGCTCATGCCCTGATCGTCACACGTCCGGACCTGTCTCGACACGGACCCGGCCGCGGATCAGGGCCTGCGACCCGAAGAACCAGGGTCGCCTCAGGGTGGTTCCCGATGGTGGAGTGCGTCCGCCGGCGACACGATCGAGTCATGGAACCGACCACACCCCCGACCGGCCCGGGTGCCCCGCCCCCGTACGGCACCTCCGGCGGAACCGCCGGACCGTACGGCCCCTATCGCGGCTCGACGCCACCGGGTTCCCGGCAAGGAGCGGACGGGTTCTTCGACGCGATGCGACGGATCGGCATCGCGCGGACCAACGACCGCTGGATGGGCGGGGTCGCCGGCGGCATCGCGCGTCGCTTCGGGATCGACCCGTTGCTCGTGCGCGGGATCTTCGCCGCGAGCCTCCTCCTCGGCGGCGTCGGGTTCGTCGTGTACGGCCTCGGCTGGGCGCTGCTGCCCGAGGAGAGCGACGGCCGGATCCACCTGCAGGAGACGATCCGCGGCCGGTTCGACGTCGGGCTCCTCGGCGCGGTCGGGATGCTGCTCCTCGGGCTCAACAGCGGGAGCGGGATGCTCCGATGGTTCGGGTGGGACACCGCCTTCCACTGGTTCAGCGCCCTGCTCTGGATCGCCGCGATCGCGGTGATCATCGCCCTCGTGATCGCTGCCAGCGGGCAGCGTCACCGACCGGAGGCACCCATGAGCACGCCCAGCTCCACCCCACCCGTCCCGGGTGCGGCCGACAGCACGCCGACCGCACCGGCCGGCCCCGGTCCGGTGCCACCCGGTGGCGCTCCGGGAGCTCCGTGGTCGACGACGAACACCTTCGGTCCGTTCGCCGCCGACGCTGCACCCACGAGCGCGACGACCGCGCAGGTCCCACCCCCGACGCCCGCGCAGCCGGCCGCGGGTGGATACACGACCGGCAGGTTCAGCGGCCGCCCCTACCCGACGCCTCCGGGTGCCGGACCTGCGCCGACGGCACCGACGCCCGTTCGGCCACCTCGTCCGCGACGCCCGCTCGTGCGTGGCGCCGGCCCGGCGGCGACGGGGATCGTCCTCGCGATCGGCCTGCTCAGCCTCGCCTGGCTGATGGCGTCGGAACGTGCGGGCGTGTTCGACGGCCCGGTCCTGCTCACCGCCACGGGCATCACAATCGTCCTGGCCGGTGTCGGGATCATGGTCGCCGGCCTGCTCGGACGGCGGAGCGGCGGCCTCGGGGCCGTCGCGGTCCTCGCCGTCCTGCTCTCCCTGCCGTTGGGGCTGGGTAGCGCCGGGCGGACGCCCTGGTACACGACCTGGGTGGCGTTCGGGCAGGAGTCGTACCGGCCGACGGACGTCTCGGCGGCGACCGGCGGGTATTCGGTCTTCGCGGGTGACCTGCGGATCGACCTGACCGGCCTCCCGCTCGACGCAGCGAGCCCGGTGACGGTGCCCGTGTCCGTCGGTGCGGGCGATGTCACGATCGTCGTCCCCCGCGACGTCCCCGTGCGCGCAATGACCCGCACCCTCGCCGGTCAGGTCGACTGGTTGGTCGACGGGTCCCGCAGCACGACGAGCAGTGCCGGCGTCGGGCAGTCCCGGACGTGGGAGAGCGCCGAGGTACGGGCGGGTCAGCCGGCCGAGATCGTCCTCGATGTCCAGGTCAACGCAGGCCAGATCACGATCCAGGAGGAGAGCTGATGTCCACCTACGACGACGCACCTGACGGCGTGGCCGGGTCGACCGACTCACCGCGGTCCGACTCACCGCAGAGCGCCACCGCCGTGCCGCAGGTCACCACCGACCCGCCGCAGAGCACCGGCAGCTCGGGGTACGACACCGCCGGGCCTGTCATGGAGGCGCTCGTCAGCGAGCCGGCACCGCGGGTGCATCTGCGCGTGGCGACCGTGGTCTGGGGCCTCGTGATCACCGCGATCGGCATCATGGTGCTCGCCACCGCGAGCGGCGTGAGCTTCGACCTCGGCCTCGTGATGATCGGTCTCATCGGGTTCGCGGGGATCGCCCTGCTGATCGGGTCCATCGCCTCCGGTATCCGTCACCGGCACCCGTAGGCACACGCAACCCTCCGACTGTCGAGGAGGTCGGAGTACGACGAAGGGCCGGTCCCACCGGAGGGGTGGGACCGGCCCTTCGTCGCATCAGGTCCGCGTCACGCGGACCCGCGGGGTCAGGCCGCGGCGCTGGGCTCCGAGGTCACGACCGAGAGCTGCGCGTCACCGGCGAGCTTGCGCATCGCCCAGCCGATCAGGATGAACAGGACACCGAGGCCCATCACCAGGGCGGCGATCCCGAAGGCCACGACCGAGGTGAACAGCGAGGCGCGGAGGAACGAGCCGTTCATCGAGGTGGTGCGCTCGGTCGTCAGCTTGACGACGCTCGGGTCCTTGGCCGCGTCGGCCGCAGACATGCCGCCCTTGGTGAGCGTCGACGTCTGCGCCTTGATCGCGTCACCGAGCTGCGCGTACGTGAGCCCGCCACCGGCCGTCAGCGAGTGGTGCTTGATCGCGTTCGCCTGCGCGTACGCGGTGAAGGGGTCCTGGACGAGCTTGCCGGCGAGCGAGCCCGGGTCGGCCGCGGTCACGGCGGCGACGGTGATCTGCTCTTCCTTCAGCTGCGAGGCCACCATGGCCCACGTCGCGCCACCCGCGATGATGAAGATCAGGCCCGCGATCATCGTCAGCAGCGCGACCACGCGGACGGCGCCGTTGCTCCTGGTGACCGTCGTGCTCGTCGTGCGGTTTGCGGTTGTCGTGCTCATCTCGATGCTCCCACCAGAGTCTGGTCGCCCCCGGCTTGTGCCAGAGGTGCTGGACCTTCGTGAGGCCCACAACCCACATCCTCTCCACAGGATCGGGGCCCGACGTGAGACGAAAGTCCGTACTTAAGGATTAGTCCCGGTCGAGTTGGAGACCGATCCTGTGTGCCACCTGGGAAAGCCTAGCGGATTAGACCCGTCGCCCGTGAATATTCCGACGCCGCGGCATGCAGCACGGCATCCCAGTCGAACACCGGACGGACGGCCCGGTTGTGGGACAGGATGCCCTCGAGCAGCCCGTGGTCCTGCACCAGCCGGATCACGGCCTCGGTCATGTCCCGGTCGTCGACCGCCAGCAACCCGTCGACGCCGTCCCGGACGAACTCCTCGATCCCGGTCCCCCGCCGCGCCACGACGGCCAGCCCGGCCGCACGGGCCTCTAGCGCCGCGATCCCGAACGCCTCGAGCTCGGCCGGGGCGAGGAACACGTCGGCCTCGGCATACGCCGCCCGGATCTGGTCCCGGCTGAGCCGCCCGGCGAGGGTGACGACGCCCTCGAGGTGCGACCTCCGCAGCTGCGCCTCGACACGACGCTGCTCCGGGCCGGACCCGATCAGCGTCATCCGCACGCTCCCGGAGGGCAGGCGACCGACCGCGGCCCCGACGATCTCGAGGAGGGGCACCGCGCGTTTGCGTGGCGCGAGGCGCATGGTGCTGACCAGGTGCACCGGCCCGGACCGCGCGCCGGCCGGCGAGCTCGTCGGCGTCCACACGTCCAGGTCCATGCCGTTCGGCACGACGCTGACGGGCACCTCGAAGACCTCCTCGACCCGATGGGCCGCGGCACCGCTGACCGCGCTGAGCGCCGCCGCTGCGTGCTCCCACCCGGTCAGCCGCGCGGCTGCGCGGAGGGAACCGACGACCCCGTCGAGCATGCAGTGCCACGTGATCGCGACCGGCAGGTTCATCGCCATCGCGATCCGCGCACCGTCGAACGCGAACGGTGAGACGACTCCCGCGTGCACGTGCACGACGTCGGGGACGATCGTGCGGTACGCGGCACGGAGCAGGCGCGGGCCCGCCGGCGTGACCGGCAGCGCGAACGGCATCCGGGCGCCCAACCGGTGCACGTGCACCCCGTCGACGACGTCGACGACACCTCCGCGCTCCCCGGCGTCGCCGAGCGTCGCGGTCAGCACATGGACCTCGTGACCGGCCGCCACCTGGTGCGCCGCAAGATCGCTCACCTGCGACTCGATCCCCCCGGTCCTCGGCAGGTAGCAGTCCGAGACGTGAACGATGCGCACCCGGCCACCCTAAGCGCTGCCCGCGCGAACTCACCCCACACCCGGACGACAGGAACGCCGCGCGCGTGCCGATACTCGGATCATGGAACGGGCCGTCGAACAGACCCTGGAACGACCATCGGGCGCGGCACAGGTCCGGGCAGAGGTCCGGCGCGCGCACGGGATGTTCGTCACCGCGAGCGCCGTGCTGTGCGCGGGTTTCGCCGGTTCTCACGGCACGCTGCGCGGCTCGTTCCTCGTCCTGGCCGTGGTGGTGCCGAGCGCGCTCGTCCTCACCCTGCTCGTCAGGCGCCGGGTGCGGTACCCGCTCCCGTGGGTCTTCGTCCTGATCGGGCTCGTCCTGCTGACGGTCAACTCGATCGCGTGGCTCGTCCAGCTGGACCTCGAGGGACGCCCGGTCGCCACCGGCGCGCTGGTGAGTGCGACCTTGCCCCTCGGCTACCTGTCTCTGCTGGTCGCGGCCTCGATCGTCGTGTCACCGTTCGCCCGGCTCGACGCGGGCGGCGTGCTCGACGCCGCAATCATCGGGCTCGGTGGCGCCAGCGTCCTGTGGACGCTGATCGTCCGCCCACCGCCGCCCGACGACGTGGTCGCGCGCGCGGCGGGTCTGGGCGACCTCGTGGTGGTCGTTCTCGTCACGATGATCGTGGGGACCGTCGTCCGCGCCTTCATGACCGCACGCAGCGCCGCCCTCGGCTACATCGGGCTGTGCACCGGGCTCACCCTGGTCGGCACGGTCGCACGTCTCGTGACCCGCTCACCGAGCGGCGCGTCGGCCTGGTGGGTCGAGCTGGTGTGGATCGTCGCGTACACGGCGCTCGGGGCGGCCGTGCTGCACCCGAGCCGGGACGACCTCCCACGGGCGCCGCGCCGGACACCGCGAGTCGGTGACTCGCTCTCGCCCGAGAGGCTCGTCTTCCTCGGCGTCGCCCTCTCGCTGAACCCGGCGATCACCGTGCTGATGGCGCTCGGCGACCGCATCGTCGACCTGGAACTGCTGAGCGTGACCTCGCTCGCCCTCGTCCCCCTCGTGCTCGCCCGCATCGCCCTGCTCGCGCGGCGCCAGGCGTCCGCGGAGGCCTCGCTCAGGCACCTCGCGACGCACGACGAGCTCACGGGTCTGCTCAACCGGCGCGCGGCGCTCAGCGAGGTCGACGCGGCGCTGGCCCGCGTCGACGCCCGTGAGGTGTCGGCCGCCCTCGTGGTCTACCTCGACGTCGACGGACTCAAACGCATCAACGACCGGTACGGTCACGCCGCGGGCGACGCCCTCCTGGTCGCCGTCGCCGGGCGCCTGCGCTCTGCGGTGCGCTCCGAGGACACCGTCGCGCGGATCGGTGGTGACGAGTTCGTCGTCGTGAGCGTCGGGCCACCGGCCGTGATCTCGTTGGTCCCCGACCGGATCGACGCCGCGCTGGGGCACCCGGTCGCGTGGGAGCACCTCGTCCTCGCGACCCAGGCGAGCTGCGGCACGGTGATCGCGCACCTCGGCGAGTTCGCCGGCGCCGACGCGGTGCTCGCTCTCGCGGACGCGCGGATGTACGAGGCCAAGCAGCGCCGTCGCCTCGCGGCGGCTCAGGCCATGGACGCCAACGAGTCGGCGGCCCGCGGACGCTGACGCGCTCCTACTCCCACTCAGGGGGGGAGTGGATGACTCACGATCGAGGACTCTTGGGGGGTTCTCGATGAGTCCTCGACACCGCTTGACCTGCACGAACGCTCGGCGCAAGGTCTCTCTTGCCTCCGTCCCTCAGAGGCCCATGGAGGCTCGCAGTGTCCCGTCGAACCACGCCCTACCTGTCCGAAGCCGTCGCCACGTTCCTTCGGGTGCGCGGGGTCCAGCTGGCAGAGGCCACCTGTATGAACGATCGCTCCCTGCTCCACCGGTTCGTGGTCGGAGTGGGTGACCGGCAGATCCACACGCTCACCAGGACCCAGGTCGAGGACTTCTTCGTCAACTTCG
>DATKTF010000177.1:0-3709 GCA_035531255.1 Cellulomonadaceae bacterium | reverse complement strand
TCAGTCCGCGCGCGGCGGTCGTGAGCCGGTTCGTCGCCTCGAACACCGTGTTCGAGAGCAGCTCGTCGTCGAGCCAGCCGCGGACCCGGCCCAGCGGCGGTGCGGCGCCCGGGTTCCGTGGGTCGACGCGGTTGTTGCGCTTGGTCAGGGCGCGGCGGGTGTGCGGGAACCAGTAGAACTCCACGTGATCGTTCGACTCGACCAGTCCGTCCGGCCCGTCGAGCGCGTCGAGGACCTGCTCGAGCGGCCAGGGCTCCTCCACCGCCTCGAGCGAGAACGCGGGCACCGCCTCGATCGTCACGGCGGCGATCAGCCCGACGGCGCCCAGACCCAGGCGCGCCGCCTGGAAGAGGTCGCCGTGGTGCTCGGCGTCCACGTCGAGGACGTCGCCCGCGGCGGTCACGAGTCGCAGACCGACGACCTGCGTCGCAAGCCCGCCCAGCCGCACGCCCGTCCCGTGGGTGCCCGTCGAGATCGCGCCGGCGATGGACTGCCGGTCGATGTCGCCGAGGTTGCGCATCGCCAGCCCGTGCAGCGCCAGGGCCTGGTTGAGCGCGCCGAGCCGGATGCCTGCGCCGACCGTGACGTGCGCCGTCCCGTCCGGACGGGGTCGGACGCTCTCGACGTCGGCGACGTCGTCCAGGCTCACCAGGATCCCGTCGGTCGCCGCGGCGCCGGTGAACGAGTGGCCGGCGCCGACGACGCGCACGGGTGACGAGCCCGCTCCCGTCACGACCCGGACCACGGACTCCACGTCCCGCGGACGCTCGAGGCGGAGCGGCGTGGTCCGTTCGGTGCGGGCCCAGTTGGTCCACTCCACCGTCGACCCCGGAGGCGTTCGCGGGGTCGTTCGGGGTCGGCTCACGCACGCGATCCTTCTGGTCGCCGGTCGGCCTCGTCAAGGAAGTGGCACTTGACGAGGGGAGATGTACCGGTTGGGATGGGCGTCGAGCATGTCCGGGGTGACGGTGTCGACCTCGTGCTCCAATCCGGGGGGAAACCATGAACCGCATGTCCGTCGCAGAGCGACGCCAACAGCTCGTGGGGGCCGCGATCACGGTGGCGCGCGCACGCGGGATCGACGCCGCGACCGTGCGTGCGGTGGCCACCCAGGCGGGCGTCTCGCTGGGCGTCGTGCACTACTGCTTCGAGGACAAGTCGGAGCTGCTGCGCGCCGTCGCCGAACAGGTCCCGGGTGAGGCCTCTGTGCAGGTGATCGACGCGTTGCCGGATCGCGCCACGATCGTCGACGCGCTGTCCCTCGCGGTCGAGACCTTGTGGCGCAGCATGCGCGAGAACCGCGACGCACGGATCCTGAGCCACGAGCTCACGGTCGCCGGGCTGCGAGACGACGGTCTCACGGACGTCATCCAGACCCAGTACGCGCAGAGCCGGACCACGGCCGAGCTGTTCCTCACCCGGATCGCCGAGGTGACCCAGGTCGAGTGGACGGTCCCACTGGGACCGTTGTGCCGCAGCATGGTCGCGGTGGTCGACGGGTACTCCCTCGCCTGGCTCGTCGACGGCGACGACGAGGCCGCGCACGGTGGGCTGCACGGGTACGCGCGCTACCTCGCGGGTCTGACGAGACCGGCATGACCGACCCGCACCGCGTGGCCGGCATCGCCGCGACGAGCACCCTCTCACGGGCGCGCCTCGCCGTCAGCGTGGCGTTCGCCGCCCAGGGCTTCGGCTTCGCGGCGATGCTCACGAGCGAGCCGGGGTTCAAGGACCGCTTCGGGATCGACGATCTCGCCATCACGCTCGTGATCCTGGGTGTCTGCGTGCTCGCGGGGCTCGGCAGCGTGACGGCGGAGGCCGTCGCACACCGCTGGGGGAGTGCGCGCGCCCTCGTCGTCGGGCTGGCCGTCGCCGCCGTCGGGATCGGGACGGCCGCGCTCGCCCCGGACCGGGTGCTGTTCTTCGCCGGGTTCGGGGTGTACGGCTGGGCGCTCGGGCAGGTCGACGCGGGCACCAACATGCAGGCGGTCGCTCTGCAGCACCGCTATGGCCGCAGCATCCTGACGTCGTTCTACGCCGCGTGGTCCGCCGGTGGGATCCTCGGCGCGCTCGTCGTCTCCGCACACGTCGCTGCCGGCATCCCGCAGCAGGAGGCGCTCCCGGTCGTGCCGGTGGTCGCGCTCGTCGCCGCCGTCGTCGTGCGCCGTCACGGCTGGCGCGACATCCCGCAGGAGGAGACCGCCCCGACCGTCGTCGCGCCTGCCGACCCGCGCCCGTTCGTCATCCCGTGGTCCGGGATCCTCGTCCTCGGGCTGGCGATCGTCGGCTACTACGTCGCTGACACAGCCGTCTCCACCTGGAGCTCGATCTACCTCCGGGACACGCTCACGGCCGCGGGGGCCGTCGCACCGCTCGGCTACGCCGCGTACCTCGGAAGCACCCTGCTGTCGCGCCTCGGCGGTGACCTCCTGGTCCGACGGCGCGGACGCGTTGTGGTCGTGCGCCTCAGCGGGGTCCTCGGCGCCGTCGGGCTGCTCGGCGTCGTGGTTGCGGGCTCACCGGTGGTCGCGATCGTCGGCCTCGCCGTCGCGGGCCTGGGGCTCGGGGTGGTGGCGCCGCTGTGCTTCGCAGCGGCCGGCGCGCTCGCGCCGGGTCAGGCCGATGCGGTGATCGCCCGGCTCAACATCTTCAACTACGTCGGTGCCGTGGTGGGCGGGGTGTTCGTCGGGGCGATCGGCACCGGCAGCTCGCTGCGGATCGGCTTCCTGCTTCCCGTCGTCCTGGCCGTCGTCGTCGTGATCGTGGCACCGGGCTTCGGCGACCGGGTGCCGCGCAGCCGCGACGTTCGCGTGGTGGAGGCCTGATGACCAGCGCCGGCGTGCGACGGACGCTCGGCGAACGGCTCGGTGCGGCGACAGCGCACCTGGCTGCGCCGGTGGTCGTCGTCGACCTCGACGCGCTCGAGGCCAACGCCGCCGACCTCGCGCGACGCGCCGGCGGCGTCCCCGTCCGGGTGGCGAGCAAGTCCGTGCGGGTGCGCGCGGTGCTCGAGCAGGTCCTGGCCCGCCCCGGCTTCCGCGGCGTCATGGCGTACTCGGTGCGTGAGGCGCTCTGGCTCGTGTCGCACGGTGTCGATGACGTCCTGGTCGGGTACCCCAGCGTCGACACGCACGCGCTCCGTGACCTCGCGCAGGACCCGCGTGCTGCGCAGATGGTGACGGTGATGGTCGACGACGTCGCCCAGGTCGACCTGGTGGCCCGCGCCGCCGGCGCCGCCGGCCGCGCGTTGGGCGTGTGCCTCGACATCGACGCCTCGCTCCGTCCCGGTGTCGGGGCGTTCCGCATGCACCTCGGTACGCGTCGCTCCCCGGTCCACTCGACTGCGGACGCCGCGGCCCTCGCAGGCCAGGTGGCGGCCCGCGGCGGCGTCGAGGTCCGTGGCCTCATGTTCTACGAGGCGCAGGTCGCGGGCCTGCCGGACACGAGCCCGGCGGTCCGGCTCGTCAAGCGCGCGTCGGTGGCCGAGCTCGCGCGGCGCAGGTCCGCGGTGCTGCGCGTCGTCGAGGACGTCGTCGGGCACGCGGTGCCGCTGGTCAACTCCGGAGGGTCGGGCTCGATCGAGGTGTCGGCGCGCGACCGGGCCGTCACCGAGGTCACCGCCGGCTCGGGGCTGTTCGTCCCGACGCTGTTCGACCACTACCGCTCGTTCGCGCCACGTCCTGCGGCGTTCTTCGGGCTCGACGTCGTC
>DATKTF010000176.1:0-9304 GCA_035531255.1 Cellulomonadaceae bacterium | reverse complement strand
ACCTGACGGTCCGGTGCCGTCAGACGATCGAGTGCATCCGCTTGCGATCGGTGCTCAGGCTCGGTACCGACTCGCTCGGTGTGGACCCGTCCGACCATCGGAGCAGAACGCCCACACCGTCGACGAGGTCCACCGCACCGTTCGTCGCGAAGGTCAGTCCGGCGTCCTGCCCGACCGCGGCCCGCACGAGGGCGATGTCGGCGGGGATCTCGCGCGCGCCCTCGGTGACCCCGATCGCTTCGAGCTCGCCGCGGGTCAGCGCGAGCTGCAACGGGTCCGGCCCGACCCAGGCCATCCTTCCCGCGAGAGGTGAGGATGCGCCCGCGACCGACTCGTGGAGCACGAGCTCGCGCGCCTGGCCCCGCCGCAGCACGGCGACGACGTCGCTCAGCTCGGTGACCGCGCCTGCGCCCCGCCCTTGCTCTTCCCGGAACTGCGCGAGGACCGCGCCCGTCCGCGCGGCGCGGTGGGACGCCAGGGCGCCTCGAAGCTGCGCGGCGAACGCGGTCTGCTTCACGCCGTCGCTCCGTGAACCACCGGACACCTCGACCCACAGCGCGCGAGCCCGCTGCCCGACCGCCTCGCGCAGCAGAGCCGTCGCGCGGACGTCTCCCGCCACGAGCAGGAGCTCCGGCCTCTTCTCTGCCACGACCTTGTCGACCTCGGCCGCAACGACCTGCGCGTTGCGCTCCCACGAGTCCTCGGCGCGTGCATGCGTCCGACGATCCGACAGCCCGCCCTCGTTCCCCTTGTGGACGACGTCGTGACCGCCCTCGACCACCTCGACCTGACGTGTGGGATGAGGGCCGGTCTCGTCGGCGAACGTGAGATCCGCACCCTGGCGATCGACCACGACGAGCAGGGACCGGGTGGACTGGCACGCCGCCCGGACGACCGGGAGCAGTGCCGGTGCCGGTCCTCGCACCGCCCAGGACCGGACCGGAGCCTCGGCGAGGACGCGGTCCACCCGCACACCCTCGGCGTCGGCGACGATCACTCGGCCGTGCGGTTCACGGAGATGGGTCGGACGTGCGACCGCATCGCCGATCTCGTCGAGCAGCTCGTCAGGAGCACCGGCATGGACGAGATCACGGCGCAAGGCCCGCCATCGATCCACAGCCGCCGCCTCACCCGCCGCGTCCGCTCGCGTGGCGTCGAGACAGACCGTGATGAAGGGAGCGGGACGACCGAGCAGCGGCTTGAGCCAGTGGAGTTCCATGGGCGCCTCCGTGAGGGCAGGTGAACCCGGTCCGCGTCGAGCACCGCACCGGGCCTGACGCCTCTACCTTCGTCCACTGGGCGCACCGGCGCCACCCACCGCTCGGACGGGTGTCGATCAGTCTCTCGGCGTGTGCTCCGAGGCGATCGCCACGTGGTGACGGATGACCTCGTCGACGATGAAGGCGAGGAACTTCTCGGCGAAGACCGGATCGAGCTCGGCCTCCCGTGCGAGCTCGCGCAACCGTGCGACCTGCTTCGCCTCACGGCCCAGGTCCGAGGGCGGTAGCCCACGCGCGGCCTTGAGGACACCGACCTGCTGGGTCGCCTTGAAGCGTTCGGCGAGCAGGAACACGAGCGCCGCGTCGATGTTGTCGATCGACCCGCGCAGGCGCAGGAGCTCGGCGGGGAGCTCGACGTCGTCAGGGAGACCCGGCACTATCGGCACGTCCGGCACTGTTGGCACGTCCGGCACTGTCGGGGCATGATCGAGGCGCTCGGAAGTCACGGCGTCGATCCTAGGCGCAGCCGCGCGCGGTCAGGCGCTCTTCTCGCGCGGTGCGCGCTTCGGTGCGGCGACCTCGCGTGGTACGAGGGTCGGGTACACGTTCTCCAGGACGGCCTCGCGCGAGATCACGACGCGCTCGACGTCGTCGCGGCTCGGGACCTCGAACATCACTTGCTGAAGAACCTCTTCCATGATTGCCCGCAACCCGCGCGCGCCGGTTCCCCGAAGGAGGGCCTGGTCCGCGATCGCACTGACCGCGTCCACGGTGAACTCGAGCTCGACGCCATCGATCTGGAACATCCGCTGGTACTGCTTGACGAGCGCGTTGCGTGGCTCCGTGAGGATCCGCACGAGCGCGTCCTGGTCGAGCGGCGCAACCGTCGTGATCACCGGGACCCGACCGATGAACTCCGGGATCAGGCCGAACTTGAGCAGGTCCTCCGGCATGACCTCGCCGTAGACGTCCACGTCATCGGCCGAGTGCAGCGGCGCGCCGAAACCGATGCCACGACGACCGGCGCGGGAGGTGATGATCTCGTCGAGGCCGGCGAACGCACCGGCGACGATGAACAGCACGTTGGTCGTGTCGATCTGGATGAACTCCTGGTGCGGGTGCTTGCGACCGCCCTGCGGCGGCACCGACGCCGTGGTGCCTTCCAGGATCTTGAGGAGCGCCTGCTGGACACCCTCCCCAGACACGTCCCGCGTGATCGACGGGTTCTCGCTCTTGCGCGCGATCTTGTCGACCTCGTCGATGTAGATGATCCCGGTCTCGGCCTTCTTCACGTCGAAGTCGGCGGCCTGGATGAGCTTGAGGAGGATGTTCTCGACGTCCTCACCGACGTAGCCGGCCTCGGTGAGCGCGGTCGCGTCGGCGATCGCGAACGGCACGTTGAGCATCTTCGCCAGCGTCTGGGCGAGATAGGTCTTCCCGCAGCCCGTCGGCCCGATCAGCAGGATGTTGGACTTCGCGATCTCGACCGCCTCGCCGTCGGCCGCCGTCCCGCGGCCGGTCTCGGCCGCCTGGATCCGCTTGTAGTGGTTGTACACCGCGACCGCGAGCGACCTCTTCGCCGGCTCCTGGCCGATCACGTACTGCTCGAGGAAGTCGAAGATCTCCTTGGGCTTGGGCAGCTCGACCATGCCGACCTCGGTCGCCTCGGCGAGCTCCTCCTCGATGATCTCGTTGCAGAGGTCGATGCACTCGTCGCAGATGTACACACCGGGCCCGGCGATCAGCTTCTTGACCTGCTTCTGGGACTTCCCGCAGAAGGAACACTTGAGGAGGTCAGCCCCGTCCCCGATGCGTGCCACTGCGGTCCCCTTCCGGTCCGTCGCTCCTCGCCTCGTGGCGACAGCGCCCTTCGCGCGCCTGCCCCGGCGCGGTGCTCAGTCCATTGCACACCACGAAGGGCGCGATGTCAGCCGCACCGCACGAGAGTCACCCACGTGTTGCCGGACCGTGATCTTGACCGAACCGGTCGGGCAGGTCCCAGGACCCACCCGACCGGCGCGGCTCCTCAGGCCGGGAGGACGGCCGCCTTGCGGCTCGCGAGCACCTGGTCGACGAGCCCGTAGTCGAGCGCCTCGGCGGCTGTCAGGATCTTGTCCCGCTCGATGTCGTTCCGCACCTGGTCGACGCTTCGACCCGTGTGCTTGGCGAGCGTCTCCTCGAGCCACTCACGCATCCGGATCAGCTCGTTCGCGTGGATCTCGATGTCCGATGCCTGCGCGTAGCCACCGCCCTCCATCGCCGGCTGGTGGATCAGCACGCGAGCGTTCGGCAGGGCGAGGCGCTTGCCCGGCGTCCCGGCACCCAGGAGTACGGCGGCAGCCGACGCCGCCTGCCCCAGGCACACCGTCTGGATCTGCGGCTTGATGTACTGCATCGTGTCGTAGATCGCGGTCATCGCCGTGAACGATCCACCCGGCGAGTTGATGTACAGGATGATGTCGCGGTCCGGGTCGGTGCTCTCGAGCACCAGCAGCTGGGCCATGACGTCGTCGGCCGACGCATCGTCGACCTGCACCCCGAGGAAGATGATGCGGTCCTCGAACAGCTTGGTGTACGGGTCCTGACGCTTGAACCCGTAGGCGGTGCGCTCCTCGAACTGGGGCAGCACGTACCGTGCGCCGGGTGCGCCGTACGGCAGCGCACGACCGCCCGCGAGGCGCTCGGCCCCGGCGTAGAACTGTGACTCGATGCTCACGAGGGACTCCCTGGTGTCATCTGCCGGCGCTCTGGCCGGCAGGCTCGGTGGTCGACGGGTCGGACGGCGCCACCAGGCGCCGTCCGTGTCAGGAGGACGTGGTGCCACCGCCACCGGCGACCGAGCCGGCGTGCGCGACGACGTGGTCCACGAACCCGTACTCGAGCGCCTCGGGCGCGGTGAACCACCGGTCCCGGTCGGAGTCGGCGTGGATCTGCTCGACGGTCTTGCCGGTCTGCCCGGCGATGAGCTCGGCGAGGACGGTCTTCATGTGCAGGATCAGCTGCGCGTTGATGCGCACGTCGGTGGCCGTGCCACCGATGCCGCCGGACGGCTGGTGCATCATGACGCGTGCGTGCGGGGTCGCATAGCGCTTGCCCTTGGTCCCGGACGAGAGCAGGAACTGACCCATCGACGCCGCCATGCCCATCGCGATGGTGGCGACATCGGGCTGGATGAACTGCATCGTGTCGTAGATGGCCATGCCCGCCGTGATCGAACCACCCGGCGAGTTGATGTAGAGCCAGATGTCCTTGTCGGGGTCCTCCGCGGCGAGCAGCATCATCTGGGCGCAGATCGCGTTGGCGTTCTCGTCGCGCACCTCGGAACCCAGCCAGATGATCCGCTCGCGAAGCAACCGGTTGAAGATGTGGTCATTGAGGCCGAATCCCGGAGACTCGGCCCGGGCGATCGCCGGCGTCTGGTCGTTCACGAAGGCTCCCTCGTCTGGCTGCGTGCTTCATGGTCGGCCCGGAACGGGTGCGACCCCTGCTTGTGCAGTGACCCTAACGCGGCGGGTGCGACGCATTCGTCCCGCCCACGGGGGTTTTCGCTGACGGCGCAGCGTCGCCCGACGCCCTCAGGTCAGACCACGACGGCCCCGCACGCAGGGCGTACGGGGCCGTCGTGGTGCGAGGCGCAGATCAGGCCTCGGGGTCGTCGTCCCACACGACGTCGTCGACGACGGCGCCTGCAGCGGCCTCGAGCGGTGCGCCCGGCTCGCCCTCGAGCGCGGCGTCGCCCTCGTCGGACCCGATGAACTCGGTCAGGTCGACGGTGGCGCCGTCGGCGGTCACGATGCTCACGCGGCGCAGGGCGACCGCCAAGGCCTTCGACCGGCTGACCTCGCCGACCATCGCCGGGATCTGGCCCTGCTTGTCGACGGTCTGGATGAACTCGTTCGGGTCCATGCCGTACTGACGCGACGCGCTCACGAGGTATTCGAGCAGCTCGTTCTGGTTGATCTTCACCTCGAGCTGCTCGGCGAGCGTGTCGAGGAGGATCTGGTTGCGCAACGCCGAAGTGGCCTGCTCGGTCACCTCGGCGCGGTGCACGTCGTCCTTCTCGCGACCCTCGGAGCTCAGGTGACGCTCGACCTCGGCCTCGACCACACCGACCGGGACCGGGATCTCGATGTCCGCGATGAGCTTCTCGAGGAGCAGGTCACGCGCCTGGACCGCCTGCCCGTTCGCCTTCGCCCGTCCGGCCTGCTCGCGCAGGTCCACGAGGAGCTCCTCGAGCGTGTCGAACTCACTCGCGAGCTGGGCGAAGTCGTCGTCCGCGGCGGGCAGGTCCCGCTGCTTGACCGACGTCGCCGTGACCGTGACGAGAGCTTCCTCGCCCGCGTGCTCGCCGCCGACCAGCGCCGAGGTGAACGTCGTCGTCTCACCGCCCGAGAGCCCGGTGAGCGCCTCGTCGAGACCCTCGAGCATGTTGCCCGCACCGATCTGGTAGCTGATGCCGCTGACCTGGTCGACCTCCTCGTCGCCGATCGTCGCCGCCAGGTCGAGGACGACGAAGTCTCCCTCGACGGCCGGCCGGTCGACGCCGACCAGCGTGCCGAAGCGCTCGCGCAGGCCGTCGAGGCTCGCGGTGACGTCCTCGTCGGTGACCTCGAGCGTGTCGACGGTCAGAGTCACGGTGTCCAGGGCCGGGACGGTGATCTCCGGGCGGATCTCGACCTCGGCCGTGAAGTGCAGCTCACCGTCGGTGCCGGTGATGTCGGGGACCTTCGTGACCTCGACCGAGGGCTGGCCGAGCGGACGGATCTTCGCCTCGGTCACGGCCTGGCGGTAGAAGTCGTCGAGTCCCTCGTTGATCGCGTGCTCGAGGACCGCGCCACGCCCGACCCGCTGGTCGATGATCCGCGGCGGGACCTTCCCCTTGCGGAAACCGGGCACGTTGACCTGCTCCGCGATGTGCGCGTAGGCGTGGTCGATGCTCGGCTTGAGCTCGTCGTACGGCACCTCGACGGTCAGCTTGACCTTGGTGGCGTCCACGGTCTCGACGGCGCTCTTCACTTCGATGATCTCCAACTGATCGGGGTGGTGGACACCGGATCCCCGGTGTCAGGTCAGGCGCACACGGGGCGCCGACGTGACCATGACTGGGCCGCGATGCTCCGATACGGCACGTGCGGGCGCAGGCCCGCACAACCCGGTGATCGTACGCCACCGCGGACGGCCGACGCCAAGCGCGCGCGAGGCGGGCCTCGCACGCCCCGATGTGCCGACCTGCGTCCCGACGGTCGTCATCGGCCTGGCTGCGATGGTCGGGATGGCGGGATTCGAACCCACGACCTTCCGCTCCCAAAGCGGACGCGCTACCAACCTGCGCCACATCCCGTGCGAGCGGAGTCTATCGGCTGACGCGGGCCCGACGGCCGCCGCGCGCCGGGGACCCGATCGACTCGACGGACCAGGTAGCATTTCCGGCTGTCCGGCTCGCCGGCCGCGCGGGTGTAGCTCAATGGTAGAGCCCCAGTCTTCCAAACTGGCTACGGGAGTTCGATTCTCCTCACCCGCTCCACCCGATCCACTGGATCCACCCGATCCACTGTTGCTGCCGGTGAGCGCCGACCGCACCACGACTCGCACGACCCGGTCCGCCCGGACCCGACGGAGCTCGGGCACGAGCCCGCAACGGTCCCGGCTGTCCACCTGTCGGGAGGAATCCCGCGCCGTCTTTGCGTGTTAGGTACACCAGAGCTAGCGTCATGCCGACGCTGGCCCGATGTGAGGAAGGACGCGCGATGCCCCGCACCTGCTCGCCGTCCGTGCGCAGCGGTTCCTGGAGCACGCTCGTCCTGACCTCGGCCTGTCGCTGTCGGTAGAGCGCTGACGCGGCCTCGTCGGCCGCCGCAGCGGGGCGCACCACGCGCTCTGCCAGCGCTCGCCCCGGCTCTCGCTGACCCGACGACGGCGAGACCCCACCGCATCCCGCCGGGCCGGTTCCGGCCCGCTCCCAGACGAGGACTCCCATGGCACGCATCTACGAGAACGCCACGAAGCTCATCGGCAACACGCCCCTGGTGCGCATCAACAAGCTCACCGCGGGATCGTCCGCGACGGTCGTCGCGAAGCTCGAGTTCTACAACCCGGCCAACTCGGTCAAGGACAGGATCGGCGTCGCGATCATCGACGCGGCCGAGGCGTCCGGTGAGCTCGAGCCCGGCGGCACGGTCGTCGAGGCGACGAGCGGCAACACCGGGATCGCGCTCGCGTTCGTCGGCGCCGCACGCGGCTACCACGTCGTGCTGACGATGCCCGAGTCGATGTCGAAGGAACGGCGCGCACTCCTGCGCGCGTTCGGTGCGGAGCTGATCCTCACGCCGGCCGCTCTCGGGATGAAGGGCGCGGTCGACGAGGCCAACCGGATCGCGGCCGAGCGTCCCGGCTCGGTGCTCGCCCGCCAGTTCGCCAACGCGGCGAACCCGGAGATCCACCGTCGCACGACGGCCGAGGAGATCTGGGCCGACACCGACGGTGCGGTGGACATCGTGGTCGCCGGGATCGGGACCGGTGGCACCATCACCGGCGTCGGCCAGGTGCTCAAGGCGCGCAAGCCCGGCGTGCAGATCGTGGGCGTCGAGCCCGCCGAGTCGCCGATCCTCAACGGTGGCGCTCCAGGCCCGCACAAGATCCAGGGCCTCGGCGCGAACTTCATCCCGGAGATCCTCGACACGACCGTCTACGACGAGATCATCGACGTCGACGGTGACACCGCCGTCGCGGTCGCGCGCCGGGCCGCGAAGGAGGAGGGCCTGCTCGTCGGCATCTCGTCCGGCGCGGCCCTCCAGGCGGCGATGCTGCTCGCGGACCGACCGGAGAACGCCGGGAAGCTCATCGTCGTGATCATCCCGTCCTTCGGCGAGCGCTACCTGTCCACCGTCCTCTACGCCGACCTGATGGACTGATCTCCCCATGAGCGGTGTGCGCGCGTTCTGGTCCGTCCTCAAGGACGACCTCGAGGTCGCCCGGCAGCGCGATCCTGCCGCCAGGTCGCGGATCGAGGTGGCGCTCGCGTACCCGGGCGTCCATGCGGTGTGGGCCTATCGGCTCGCCCACCGCATGTGGCGCGAGCCGGGTCTGCGGCTGCCCGCTCGCCTGCTCTCGCAGGCGACGCGGGCGGCCACCGGGATCGAGATCCACCCGGGTGCCCGCCTCGGCCACCGGCTGTTCATCGACCACGGCATGGGCGTCGTGATCGGCGAGACGGCCGAGGTCGGTGACGACGTCGTGCTGTTCCACGGTTCGACGCTGGGCGGGCGGTCGATGCGGCACGGGAAGCGGCACCCGACGCTGGGTGACGGTGTGGTCGTCGGCGCGGGGGCGAAGATCCTCGGTCCGGTGTGGATCGGCTCGGGCGCCCAGATCGGCGCCAACGCGGTGGTCGTGAAGGACGTCCCGGCCGGCGCGGTCGCGGTCGGTGTCCCTGCCCAGGTCCGGCTCCGCGGCGAGGTGGCGCACTGGGACGTGGAGATCGACGACCCGGCGATCTACATCTGAAGGCAGGGAGTCACGATGCGCCTCGGCTACCACACGGGCTACTGGTCGGCGGGGCCGCCCCCGGGGGCGCAGGACGCCGTCCTGGCCGCCGAGCGCCTCGGGTTCGACTCGGTGTGGAGCGCCGAGGCGTACGGTTCGGACGCGCTGACGCCCCTTGCCTGGTGGGGGGCGAGTACCACCCGCGTCCGGCTCGGCACCGCGATCGCCCAGATGTCCGCCCGCACGCCCACGGCGACGGCGATGGCCGCCCTGACGCTCGACCACCTCTCGGGCGGCAGGTTCGTGCTCGGCCTCGGCGTCTCCGGGCCCCAGGTCGTCGAGGGCTGGTACGGCCAGCCGTACCCGCGTCCGCTGGCGCGCACCCGCGAGTACGTCCAGGTGATCCGCCAGGTGCTGGCACGGGAGCGCCCGGTCACGATCGACGGTGCGTTCTACCAGCTGCCGCTGCGGGGCGGCACGGGCCTCGGCAAGGCGCTGCGCTCGACCGTGCACCCGCTGCGCGCGGACCTACCGATCCACCTCGCGGCCGAGGGCCCGAAGAACGTCGCGCTCGCCGCCGAGATCGCGGACGGGTGGCTGCC
>DATKTF010000175.1:0-3062 GCA_035531255.1 Cellulomonadaceae bacterium | reverse complement strand
ATCCCCTGCCCACGCGCTGCCGAAGGTGCATACCCAGACGATCCTCAGCCCTTCGACAGCAGCCATCACACCACCTCCGCGAGGTCGTAAGAGGTGGTCCAACGACGCGTCACGTCTGCGCTGAACGTCTGCGACTCGGTTCGCATCCCGACGATCCGGTACTCCGTGTCCACCGCCCCGGGCTCGGTCCCCGCGTCAATCGTGATCACGTCACCGGGGTACAGCGCCGGAACCAGGTGCGACTCCATCCGAGCCGACCCGCGGAACGCACCGTACGCCTCAAACAGCGCCCAGGCCGCCCGGTTCACGTCGCCCTGCGTGTTCAGCTCTGGTTTGACGACGACCAACGACCGTCGCACGCCGACGTAGCGATCGTCCGCGCTGTCCTGCCATGACGGAGGGTAAGCGTAGTGCGCCGCGTAGAGCTGGCGCTTGTTGTCCTTGTTCTGCCCGACGACGACGATTTCATTGTAGAACTCCGTCGCGTCCTCCTCGTCGGTGAGCGGGTTGCTGCCCGGCGTATCCATGATGACCTGCGCCGGCACGCCGTTCAGGGCTGCCGTCGCCGTGTCGCGGTAGAACGTCGCCAGCGAGATACCCGTCGGCTGGGAGACGTGTAGCACCATCACGCCGGTGCGGTCCTCGAACAGCAGCCGGTCATCGGGGCCGAGGTACTGGTTCACATCGCGAAACACGTCGCCGAGTCGCGCCCCGATCCGCGGCATCCACGCCGGCCGCTCGCCCCGCCGCGCCTCCGGGGCCGGCCCGTCATCTGTCAGCGGGTCGCATTCGAACTCGGTCGCGATGTCGAGCGGGATCAACTCGGCGAGCAGTGAGTAGATGTCCGATCGATCCATCCCGTCGAGCGGCGTCATGCACCGGAACACCACGTCGTCAACCTGCATCCAGCGAGTGCGGCAGATGACCCGTACGTCGGCCATGTAGTCACCCGCCGCGGTACACCAGCGAGCCACCTGCGGCTTCTCGGCCAACCCGTCGAACCGGACGTAGTACGTGCCGAGGTCGTCGGTATCGAGCACCCACTGCCAGCGCGTGTAGGGCCGAAACAGCGGCCGGAGGGTCGCCTGGTACGTCTCCCACTTACACCGCAGTCGCACGCTCAGAGAGGCGTCCCAGTCCTCCTCGCCGCGATCCTCCTCGACGGAGAGAACCTGCACTCCGGCCTGCGCGAACAGGTTGACGCCGGTGAGCCCATCGGCGCCGGTGGTGATCGGCCACGTCAACCGGCAGTCGTCGATCACGATCGCCCGATCGCTGTACTCCGCGAGCGAGCCGTCACCCGGCCCGGTTACCGACATGCGCCACGAGTAGTTCCGCTGCTCGTTCGGCGCCGGTCCCACCACGTCGTTCCACTCGTCCGACGCGGCCGGCTCGCCGACGTAGACCGTCAACTCGGCCTGGTAGTCGCTGGTGTCGTTGTCCTGCACTCCGTCCGGGTGCCACTCGCTGAGCGTGTTCGTGACGAGCTGAGCACAGTCGAACCCGATGTCGCGCGTGCCGTCTGTCTCGACGTGCCAATCCGTCGGGAACTCGACGTACCGGAAGACCCAGAAGATCCGCGGCAGGCCGCTGATACGGAGCGGGTCTGGACCCCACGGCAGCCCGACCTTGCCGTCAACGAGGTCGAGCTCGTCGCCGCGCTCCTCGTCGGGATCGTAGCTGTACGGAGCCTTCGTGATCACCACCGCGCCGAGGGAGTCGTTGGTCAGGTTCCGTATCAACATCTCGTCATCGGCGAGGGGCTGGAACCAGAAGCGGTGCAGTTCGCCGGGGTCATAGAACGGACCGTCGATCAGCGGGAAGATCTCGCGTAGTCGCCACGTCGCATAGGAGCCCGTGCCGGCCAGGCCATTCTCATACAGCCGCGCGAGGCCCGGCGCCTGCTCGTTGCCCGTCAACTCCAGCCGCCACTTGTTGCCCCACTCGACCCGGATGGTCGCGATCCGGTCGGCGTCATAGTCCTCCGGCGCGTAAGGGTAGAGGTCGAGCTGCCAGCCGCGGCCGAGGGCGAAGTCCGAGACGCGCTCGACCGACCAGAGCGCATCAGGCGCTCCCTCCGTGTCAAGCGCCACGCCGGCATTGCCGAACGGCGTGATCGCGAGCAGCCCGACGCCGCCGGCGAGCACGTTGTAGTCGGTATCGATGTCCGTTCCGGCCGGCGCGTTCGGGGCGCCCATCCACCGCCGCGAGAACGGCTCGAAGTACGCTGTCGGCATGTCGGTATCGTAGGTTGTCGCGCCGACGACGTTGGTGGTCGATCGGATGAGCTGGGCAACGTTGCCGTCGAATAGCTCGGAGGACCGGAAACCCGGCTCGTCCTCGACGTTTCGCCCGCACCGTGCTAGGAGCCTATCCGGCATGGGGTATACTCCTAGCCAAAGGGGACCGCCCATGAAACGCGCTGTTGTGCTTGTGCTCGTTGCCCTCGCCGCCACCGCCGAACCGGTCGAGCGCTACGACCAGAGCGTCAACGACAAACTCGACGCGATCTGGGACGGCGTGTTGCAGATCCGCCGCGACTTTGACGCCGGTCAGCAGGACGTTCCGGACTTGCTGAAGGCGCAGGCCGGTATAGTGGACCTCCAGATCGAGGCGGTGCGACTCTGCAGCCGACACCCGCGGACACGAGCGCCTCAAACGATGCTGGACATCCTCTACCTGCTCGGTGCTCACTACGCCTGCAAGCTCGCCGTGCTTGACTACACCGCGATCGGAGAGACGGCGCGCGCCGACGCCTCCGTTGCTACCACCGACAAGCTGGAGGAGGTCCTCCTGCCCTTCTGCGACGAGATGCTCTGGTGCTATCGACACCGGTGGTAGGCTCACGGGTATAGCCTCCCCTCGGCGAACGTCTGGATGAGGTAGTCACCAATCCACTTACCGAGAGCCTGCTTGAGCTGAGCACTCTCGTGGCCCTGGACGGCCGGGCCGAAGTCGCCGCCGAGCGCCCCGCCGAGCATCCCGATCGGGCTCGTGTAGCTCGACAGCCCCGCGCCCTTGCTCCGGAGCAGCCGATCTACCCCTCCCGGTGAACCAGCCGA
>DATKTF010000174.1:0-2337 GCA_035531255.1 Cellulomonadaceae bacterium | reverse complement strand
CGCGACCTTCGCCGCCTCATTCGCATTCTGCGCAATCTCCCGGATGCTCGCCCCCATCTGCTCCGCACCCGCCGCCACCGCCTGCACGTTACGACTGACCTGCTCCGCAGCAGCCGCCACCACCCCCGCCTGCACACTGGTCTCCTGCGAACCCGCAGCCACCTGCGACGTCGACGCCGACAATTCCTCAGCCGACGACGCCACGGTCCCCGCCGACTCCACCACCCCCGACACCAGGGCCCGCAACGCGTCCTGCGCGGTGACCAACGCCGCCGCCATCTGACCCACCTCATCACCCGAGAACACCCGCGGACGCACCGTCAGATCCCCACGCGACAACCCCTCCACCGACCGCTTCACCGACACCACCGACCGCACGATCCCGCGCGCCGTCGTGACAGCGAGCGCGATCACGACGACGAGCGCGATCACGAGCGAGATCACCAGCGTGCGGATGGCCGAGGTCGACTCATTCGCCGCCGTTGCGGAGATGCCGGTGCTGTACGTGGTCACGGCACCCTGCACGAGCTCGAGATTGTTGAGGTAGGTGTCCTTCAGCGGCTCGGTGACGTTGACCAGTGCGGACTGGTACCCGGCGAGGTCGCCGGCGAGAGCGGTCGGGATCAGCTTCGTGTCACGTGCGGACTTCCAGGCGCTCCACCCGCTGACGAAGTCCGTCCACCCCGGGAACACCGTCGGCGTGGCCTTCTCGAACGCCGCGATCTCTCCGTCGATCTCACCGTCGTTGGTGACCTGGTCGGCGAGCCACTTCTTCTTGGCGTCCGCCGTGTTCGCAGCCGCGACCTGTGCCGCGATCATCCGGGCCTTGAGCTGGGCCTCGTGCAGACCGCTGAGCGGGACGACGACATTCGCCTGGATGCCGGCCAGGACCGCGCTCTCGTGCGCGAGGGTGCGCAGCGAGGTGACCGCGAGCGTTCCGGATCCCACCACGACAAGGACGAGCAGACCGACCACGGACAGGATCTTGGTGCTCACGGACCGGTTCGCCACGAACGCTGCCGGGCCGCGACGGCCGCGGGCGGAGTCGCGCAAGTCGGACGAGACAGGGGAGACAGGGGAGACAGGGGAGACAGGGGAGACAGGGTGCGACATGAGGACTCCAGGGGGATGGTCGACGTCCCACCCCCTATCGGCCGCCTCCTCGACACCTGGACGATTGTCCACTCACTGTGACGTACATCACACTTGACCGACCTGACTCCCGCGCCCGTCGGTCCGCGTCCGACAGGGTGCCCGCCCCCAGCCGCCAGAGCCCTCCTGCCAGAGAACGTCTGTAGCATCGCCGCCATGTCACGGGTACCGCTGCCGATCGAGCCGTACCCGAGCCCCGCCTTCGACCCGCTGCCCGCTCCGGCGGTCCGAGCATGACCTGGCAGATGGCGATGCCGTCACCGACCTCTGGCGGGCCGATGGTGATGAGCGGGCCGATGTGGATGCCGAGGCAGCCCCCGACTCTCGCGCGCCTCCTGGCGTGGCACCCCCAACCGATCCCGATCCTGCCGCTGATCTCCCTTGCGCTGCTCGTCCTCTACGTGTGGGGTGTCGTCGCGCTGCGCCGTCGCGGCATCCGCTGGCCCGTCCACCACACGCTCTGGTGGCTCGTCGGGGTGGCGTCCGTGGTGCTCGTGACGGCCACCGGGATCGACGGGTACGGCATGGAGCTGTTCAGCGTCCACATGGTGCAGCACATGGTGCTCAACATGCTCACGCCCGTCTTCCTGGTGCTCGGCGCGCCCGTGACGCTGCTGCTCCGTGCCCTTCCCACCGGTTCCGGTCGACGTGGGCAGGTCCGGCGAGGCGTCCTGCGGCTCCTGCACTCACGGGTGCTCACCGCGTTGACGCACCCGGCGGTGACGTTCGCGCTGTTCATCATGAGCCTGTACGGGCTGTACTACACGCCGCTCTTCGACGACCTCATGAGCACCTGGTGGGGGCACAACCTCATGCTCGTGCACTTCCTGATCGTCGGCTTCCTCTACTTCTGGGGCGTCCTGGGCGTCGACCCGAACCCGCGGACCTCACGCCGCGGACCACGCTCGATGCCGGCACCGGTGGTCTCGGTCCTCGAGGTCGCCGCCACGGCGCCGTTCCACGCATTCTTCGGCGTGGCGGTCATGATGTCGACCGCTCTGCTCGTGCGCTTCTACGCGATGGCCCCACCCGGCTGGCACGTCATGCCGCTCGCGGACCAGGCGACCGGCGGCGGCATCGCGTGGGGGTTCACCGAGATCCCGACCCTCCTGGTGCTCGGGGCCCTCGTCGTGGCGTGGCAGCGGTCCGACGAGCGCAGCACCCGCGCCGCGGATCGCCGCCAGG
>DATKTF010000173.1:0-2821 GCA_035531255.1 Cellulomonadaceae bacterium | reverse complement strand
CGACGTCGAGCCCGCGCTCTCACCCTCCACTCTCCGATCCGGCTCACGGTCTGCCGCGGCACGAATGCCTCACGGCAGCTGCCCGTGCGAGATTCGCGCGGAACGTGACGGCGTCACCGTCGACGGGTCTCCGAAGCGGCCCTGGACGTGCCCGCCGGCCCCGTTCAGACAGGGTTGTCTCGAGTCCAGAAGCAGACCTCGGAACGCGCGGCGGGCCATGGTCCATCCCGGTGCATGAGCTCACAGAGCGAACCGTTGGATTGACGTCGAACGGCACCAGCACTCTGCGTGCGTGGCAGGTTCGCGCCGCCGACACCCGCGTGACGGGACCGACCAAGAACACGGGCCAGGTCGATCTCCTGTTCGATCCCGGTGAGCCCCCATGCGCGGCGTCCGATCGCCCACGTCCGCCAGCGTCCGGCGCACCGGCCCCGTGACGATCTGGGGTCCAGGACTGGCCGGACACCATCAGAGCCTCACCGGAAGTCTCTCCGATGAGGCTCTGACCTGCGTGTTCACCGTCGGGATGACAGGATTTGAACCTGCGACCCCTTGACCCCCAGTCAAGTGCGCTACCAAGCTGCGCCACATCCCGTTGCCCCCGGAGGGGCCTCGCAAACTCTACCGCACCGGCGCAGGCGCGTCGGTCAGCGCGTCAGCCAGGACCGTCCGGAACGGTCCTCGGGATCAGCGCCTGCGCTTCTCCCGCACCCGGATCGAGATCGAGATCGGCGTGCCTTCGAACCCGAACGTCTCGCGCAGCCGTCGCTCGATGTACCGACGGTAGCCGGCCTCGATGAAGCCGGTCGCGAAGATCACGAAGCGCGGCGGACGTGTCGACGCCTGCGTCGCGAACAGGATGCGGGGCTGCTTGCCCCCGCGCAGCGGGTGCGGGTGGGCCGAGACGAGCTCGCCGAGGAACGCGTTCAGCCGTCCCGTCGGGATCCGGGTCCCCCAGGACTCGAGCGAACGGTCCAGCGCCGGGACGAGCTTGTCGGTGTGCCACCCGGTCTTCGCCGAGAGGTTCACGCGCGGCGCCCACTGCACCTGCACGAGGTCCTGCTCGATCTCGCGTTCGAGGAACGGCCGGCGGTCCTCGTCCATGAGGTCCCACTTGTTGTAGGCGATGACCAGCGCGCGGCCGGCGTCGACGACCTGGCTGATCACGCGGGTGTCCTGCTCGGTCATCTTCATGCTCGCGTCCACGAGCACCACCGCGACCTCGGCCTTCTCGATCGCAGCCTGGGTGCGGAGTGACGCGTAGAAGTCGGCCCCTGAGGTCTGGTGGACCCGTCGACGGATACCGGCGGTGTCGACGAACACCCATGGACGCCCACGCAGCAGGACGAGCTCGTCCACCGGGTCGCGCGTGGTGCCGGCGACCTCGTCCACGACGACCCGCTCGGCACCCAGCACCTTGTTCAGCAGCGAGGACTTCCCGACGTTCGGTCGCCCGACAAGCGCGACCCGGCGCGGGCCACCTTCCGGGATGGGCAGCCCGTGTGCGGACTCGGTCGGCAGGGCGTCCATCGCAGCGTCGAGGAGGTCGCCGGTCCCGCGTCCGTGGAGAGCGGACACCGGGTACGGCTCACCCAGCCCGAGGCTCCACAGAGCGGTCGCGTCGGCCTCGACGCGCGGGCCGTCCACCTTGTTGGCACAGAGCACGACGGGCTTCCCGGACTTCCGTAGGAGCTTGACGACGCGCTCGTCCGTCGCGGTCGGTCCGACGGTGGCGTCGACCACGAACAGCACCGCGTCCGCCAGGCTGATCGCAACCTCGGCCTGCTCTGCGACGCGGGCGTCGATCCCGGCGACGTCCACCTCCCAGCCACCGGTGTCGACCAGCGTGAAGTCGCGGCCGTTCCAGTTGGCGGGATAGCTCACGCGGTCACGGGTCACTCCCGGCTTGTCCTCGACGACCGCCTCGCGGCGACCGAGGATCCGGTTGACCAGCGTCGACTTGCCGACGTTGGGTCTCCCGACGACGGCGAGCACCGGGAGCGGCTTCGAGGATCCCTCACCCCCGTCGCCCTCCTCGCCCTCGCCGAGCAGCACGAGGTCTTCGTCGTCGAGCTCGTAGTCGGCGAGACCCGCGCGGAGCGCGTGCTCGCGCTCCTCATCGGTGACGCCGTCCTGCGGCACCCAACCGGGGCCGAGCCCGTCATCGACGGTGTCGACCCGCTCGAGCTCGGGTGCGTCAGGGTTCGTGGAGGTGTCGGTGTGCAGGTCGATCTCCACCCGGGTCGAGGAGAGAGAGTCGTGCGGGGCGTCCTGGTTCGACGTCCGGTCAGTGGGGCTCATGCCCCCATCCTCCCAGCCCGATGGCTCGGTCGACGAACCGGGTCCTGCGGGGACGGGTCAGTCGGTCACCGCGGCGTCGTCGGCTCCAGGTCCGTCCGCCGGGAGCGCGAGCCCGGCACGAGCCGACGCGTCAGCCACCAGCTCGGCGAGCGCGACCCGGATCGCGTCGTTCGCCCACTCCGTCGCCACCTTGCCGGTCATCCCGGCGGCCGGCTCGAGGACGATCGGCTGCCCGAACTCCACGACGCACCGGCGACGGAGCCTCGGGACGTGGCCGACACCCTCTCCCGTCCGTCGGGTGCCCAGGACCGCCACGGGTACGACGGGGGCGTGCGCGCGCAGAGCGAGCCACGCCACTCCGGCGCGGGCAGCCGCCGCGTCACCTCGCCCGCGGTTGCCCTCCGGGAACACGCCGACGACGCCACCTCGACGAAGGACCCCCAGTGCGGCCTGCAGCGCGCCGCGGCCCGAGTCACGGTCGACCGGGATCTGGCCCGCTCCCCGGAGCACTGCACCCACC
>DATKTF010000172.1:0-7068 GCA_035531255.1 Cellulomonadaceae bacterium | reverse complement strand
CCGACAGACACGACCCATCTCGAACCTAGCCGCCTCGGGCTTGGCGGATGGCGTCAACGGCTACCGCACCGACTCCAGGGTCGTCGAGCGACTCCCGGTGCGGCACGACCGGTGCGAATCACGGACATCGTTTGAACCAGGGCGATCGTCCCGATGGTCCGGCCTGGCGCCTCGGCTTCCTATGGAACCCCCGTCAGCACACCGAGATCAAGGTGAAGCCCGGCTTTCGCCCGCGGCCTGCGGCCTGCGTCAAGCCCAGTTCGCCCCGCGCCAACACGATCGGCGCAACGCGATGGGCGAGTGGATCTCGACGGTCGCGACTGCGTCCGACGCGCCGCCATGGCCGGCGTTGTGCGCCCGGATCCCCTGCCAGCGAGAACCGGTCGACTTCTGCTTTGGCTCGCTGGTGCCAGACGACAGTTGCGGCGCTAGCAATGGGAAGGGGAGCGGGCCGACTACTGGATCTGAGTGATCAGGTGGCGGGCGCTGGCTTCGGTGCCTTGGAAGCAGGGCCAGGCGGGGATGCAGCTGATGGGGATGTCGAGGTGCAAGTGCTGTCTGGCCGGACACGCCGAGCATGGCTTGGCGGGGAGGCAGGCAGCATGACCGAGACGATCGGGTCCGTGGCGACGACGGACACGGTGTTGGACGAGGACGCGCAGCGTGAGCTGGCGGCGCAGATGGTCGAGCAGGCTCGGGCGGCCGGGATCGACCGGGTCGGCCCTGGTGGGTTGCTGACGGGACTGACGAAACAGGTCCTGGAAGCGGCTCTGGAGGAGGAGCTCTCCGAGCACCTGGGCTATGACAAGCACGACCCGGCCGGGCGCAACAAGGAGAACTCGCGCAACGGCACCAGAACTAAGACGGTGCTGACCGAGGTCGGGCCGGTCGAGATCGAGGTCCCTCGCGACCGTGATGGCACCTTCGGGCCGGTCATCGTCAAGAAGCGACAACGCCGGCTGGAGGGGGTCGACCAGATTGTGCTTTCGCTGACGGCCCGGGGGTTGACGACCGGTGAGGTCGCCGCGCACTTCGCCGACGTCTACGGGGCCTCGGTGTCCAAGGACGCGATCTCGAGGATCACCGACAAGGTGAGTGGGGAGATGGCCGAGTGGGCCACCCGACCCCTGGACCGTGTCTACCCGGCACAGGGGAAGGGCGCTTGCGTCGACCTGGTCGAGTGATTCGAGACGAGCGCGCGAACCGTGCCGAACCTCGAGCACGAGACCCGCGTGTCAGGCAGACCTACGTCGCGGGCCGTCGCGTCATGGCTGGAAGAGCTGTGCGGTGCCGAGGGTGTCGGTCGTGCTGCTGTAGGCGATCCCGCCGACTGTCAGGGCCCGACCGTCGGTCAGGAGTGTCACGGTTGCCAGGGCGCGGTTCTGTCCGCCGACGGCGGTCCAGGTCGTGGTGGCTGGGTCGTACACCGCGTCGAGGTCGTAGGGGCTGCTGCCCCCGGAGGCCAGAACGCGTCCATCGGCAAGGGTGGTCAGGCTCTGCCCGGTGTAGAAGCTCGTGAAGCTGGAGGACGTGCGGACGGTCCACACGCCCGACACCGGGTTGAGCTCCTCGACGACGTTGGTCGGCGAGGTGCTGAAGCCGTCGCTCGTCCAGCCGCCGGCGAAGAGCACGTTTCCGGAGGGCAGTAGCGCGATCTGTGGGCCTTCGCCCAGAGACTGGGGCGGGGCGGGCAGTCGGGACCAGGCGGACGTCGCGGAGGGGTTGAAGATCGTGGGGGCACCAATGCCCGTCTGCGAGAGGTTCGAGAGTCCGAGAGTGGTCAGCACGCGGCCGTCGGGTAGCAGGACGCCCTGCGGGTTGCAGCACCCGCTGGAGGCTGGGATCGAGGACGTGGTGGTCCACCGGTTCTTCGTGGGGTTGTATACCTCGGCCGTGGGTGTGGCGTCGCCCTGCACCGCTGCGTTGCGCTGCCCGGCGACCAGGACCCGGCCGTCAGCCAGTCGCACGGCAAGGTTCTCGAACCGGGGGTGGGACATCGCCGCCCCCGCCGACCAGGTGCCCTTCACCGGGTTGTAGAGCTCGGTTGAGGTCTGCTCGCCTCCGGGGAGGCCGTTGCTGCCCCCGGCGACGAGGACTCGACCGTCGGTGAGCGTCGTGGCGGTGGCCCCGTACCGGGCCGTGGACAGGTGCCCGGTGGTCGTCCAGGTGCCGGCGGCGGGGTCGTACAGCTCGACGCTGTTGAGCACCGATGAGCCGTTGATCCCGCCGGCGACGAGCACCTTGCCGTTGCCCAGCAGGGAGGCGGTGTGCTGGTTGCGGGGTGTTGACAGGGAGCCGGTGTCGCTCCAGGTTCCAGACGTGGCGGCCTGGGCGGCCAAGGCGGGCAGCGCGGCGGTGAAGATCGCTGCCGCCGCTGCGGTCAGGGCCAAGCGGGATCTGTGCCGGGCCGGGCCTCGGGACAGGGTTGAGTTGATCGACATCTGGGGTTCCTTTCGCGAGCGAGATCACGATGAGACGACGCGGGAACCCGACCGAAGCTCCTGGGCATTCCGTCCGCCCATGCGCCGTAAGGAGCGGAACCCTGAGCGGGGAAGGTCGGTCGTCCGCGTGACAAGCGTCTGGGGTCGCGAGAGCGCCTCGAGCCGCCGAGGCGAACAGCGCCCGATGTGCGTCCGCCCGGTGATCGCGGATGTCGGTGGCGTGCGACGCCGGACTTGACCTTCCTCTGCGCTGGAAGGTTCAGACTCGGTCCGGACGCCCTTAGAAGCGACTCGTGCAGATGCGAGCTCGACACGGGCGGACCGGCGGATCGAGAGCGAGGAGATTGACCATGAGCACAACGACGTATTCCGTCACTGGGATGACCTGCGAGCACTGCGTGGCTGCAGTGACGCGGGAGGTTCGGAAGATCGATGGCGTGAGCGCCGTAGAGATCGAGCTCGTCTCGGGTGGCGCGTCGCACGTGACGATCGTCAGCGCCGCAGCCGTGACACAGCAGGCTGTGCGCGCGGCCGTGGACGAGGCGGGCTTCGAGCTCTCCGGCGCGTCGGTGTGAGTGACGCGGGGCGTCCGGTCGTGTTCGGCCCGCTCCCGGCGGCGGCGCGGCAAGCGGGCCCGGCGGTGCTCGTCGAACCCGGAGCGGTGAGGAAGGGAGCAGGTCAGTGAGCCACATCATCGAGCTTGAGATCGAGGGCATGACGTGCTCGTCGTGTGCGGCGAGGATCGAAAAGCGTCTGAATCGGATGCCGGGGGTGGAGGCGAGCGTGAACTACGCCACCGAGAAGGCGAAGGTCGCACTCCCGGAGGGCACCACGATCGCGGAGGCGATCGCGTCGATCAAGGCCACTGGCTACGCCGCGAGTCTCCCCGCACCTGCGCGAGTCACTGCGGTAGGTGTCCGGACGGCGGAGCCGGTCGACGAGGCGGCCCCGTTGCGTCAACGCCTGATCATCTCGGCGGCCCTGGCCGCGCCTGTGGTGGTGCTGTCGATGGTCGAGCCGCTGCAGTTCGCCAGGTGGCAGTGGCTCGCCCTGACCTTGGCGGCGCCGGTCGTGGTCTGGGGCGCTTTGCCCTTCCACCGGGCCGCCTGGGCCAATGCGCGTCATGGCGCTGCGACCATGGACACCCTGGTCAGCGTCGGCGTCCTGGCCGCATTCGGGTGGTCGTTGTATGCGCTGTTCTTTGGCGCTGCCGGGACCACGGGGATGCGGATGGGCTTCCACCTGGCCTCCGAGCGTGGTGGCGGCTCCGGCGAGATCTATCTCGAGGTGGCGTCGGCCGTCACCGTGTTCATCCTGCTCGGGCGGTATGTCGAGGCTCGGGCGAAGAAGCAGTCGGGTGCGGCGATGCGGGCGCTGATGGAGATGGGCGCCAAGGATGTCGCGCTCATGCGTGACGGCGTCGAGGTCCGGGTCCCGGTCGACGAGCTCGCCGTGGGCGATGAGTTCGTCGTGCGCCCGGGTGAGAAGATCGCCACCGACGGTCAGGTTCTCGACGGTGCGTCCGCGGTGGACGCGTCGATGCTCACCGGTGAGCCGGTCCCGGTCGAGGTGGGCCCGGGTGATGACGTCGTGGGCGCCACGGTCAATGCCGGCGGTCGGCTCCTTGTTCGGGCGACCCGAGTCGGCGGGGACACCCAGCTGGCGCAGATGGCTCGCCTCGTCGAGGAGGCCCAGACCGGTAAGGCCCCCGTGCAGCGCCTCGCGGACCGGATCGCTGCAGTGTTCGTGCCGATCGTGATCACCCTGTCGCTCGCGACGCTCGGGTTCTGGCTCCTCATCGGCGCGGGACCGGACGCGGCGTTCACCGCTGCGGTGGCGGTGATGATCATCGCCTGCCCGTGTGCGCTCGGGCTTGCCACGCCGACCGCCCTGATGGTGGGCACCGGCCGCGGCGCGCAGCTCGGCATCCTGATCAAGGGGCCGCACATCCTGGAGTCGACCCGCCGGATCAACACGATCGTGCTGGACAAGACCGGCACCGTGACGACCGGGAAGATGCGCCTGGTTGACGTCGTGCCTGCAGGCGACGCTGACGCCGACCAGGTGCTGAGGCTTGCGGGGGCCCTCGAAGATGCGTCCGAGCACCCGATCGGCGCAGCGATCGCCGCAGGTGCCCGCGAGAAGCTGGGAGACCTGCCCGAGGTGGAGTCCTTCGCCAGCAGCCAGGGTCTGGGCGTGGCAGGGGTCGTCGCCGGGTACGCCGTCGCGGCAGGTCGGCCCGCATGGGTGACTGAGCAGCGGGCCGGGGAGCTGGACGCGCACCTGGCCGATGCGCTTGACACGGCCGAGTCTGCCGGACGGACGGTGGTCGCCGTGGGCTTGGACGGGCGGATCCGGGGCTTGCTCGTCGTGGCTGACACCGTCAGGTCGACCAGCGCCCAGGCTGTCACCGAGCTCAAGAGTCTTGGTCTACGCCCGATCCTGCTGACGGGCGACAACGTCCGGGCCGCCCGCGCGGTCGCGGCCGAGGTCGGAATCGACGAGGTCATCGCCGAGGTAATGCCGGCCGGCAAGGTGAACGTCGTCCGGGACCTGCAGGCTCAGGGTCGAGTCGTGGCGATGGTGGGCGACGGTGTCAACGACGCGGCCGCTCTGGCCCTGTCCGACCTCGGCATCGCGATGGGCACGGGAGCCGACGTCGCGATCGAGGCTAGCGATCTGACTCTGGTGCGGGCCGACCTGCGTGCAGCGGTCGATGCGGTGCGCCTGGCGCGCCGCACTCTCGCGACGATCAAGGGCAACCTGTTCTGGGCCTTCGCGTACAACGTCGCGGCCATCCCGCTCGCGATGGCCGGGCTGCTCAACCCGATGATCGCCGGTGCCGCGATGGCGTTCTCCTCGGTCTTCGTCGTCAGCAACAGCCTACGGCTGAGGAGCTTTCGTGCGGTGTCCACGGCCGGGGTCGCACGACTCGGCACGCAGACCGATCTTGGCGCGGGTGTGGGGTCCGGCGAGCGCTGACCGCACACCACGAGGAGGCCTGACAGCGAAGGCGGGTGCCAGTTCAGGGCGTCGACCAGGAGGCGACCTCGGCGTCCACACCGGCGATGATCCTGGCGAGCTCGGTCGCGGAGGCTCCGGCGCGCGCCGCCAGGTTCAGACCGAGCGTCGCGGCGAGAAGGAGGTCGGTGCGCCGATCGACGGTCTCCGTCCCGCCCGAGCCCGAGACCTTCTCGACGGCGACTCGGAGGGCCGCGCGCAGGCGTTCGCGGTGTGCGGCGGTACGCGTCGCGATGGCAGTGTTCGTGGGGGCCTCGTCGACCATGAGGTTGACCATCAGGCATCCGCGACCGTCCGCGGCCATCCAGGTGCCGAGGCCCCGCAGGAACGTCGCCAGGCCTGCCGACCCGTCCGGGGCGTCGCGCAGCGGCTCCAGCAAGGACGTGTCCACCGCCTCCTGGTAGCGGTCCAGCACCGCGTCGAGGAGGCCGGCCTTGGATCCGAACGCGTGATAGAGGCTCGACTGCGTCACCCCGAGCGCTCCCTCCAGGTCCCGGGTCGAGGTGTTGCGGTACCCGTTGCTCCAGAAGAGCTGCAGGGTCGTGGCCACGAGCTCGTCGACGTCGAACTGGCGCGGGCGACCAATTCGGCTCACTGCGGGCGACGGCATCTGCTCAGCCTAGCGAGCAACGACGACATTGTGTAGCGCACGCTCGACAAGTGCATCGCCACCTGATATGCCTGGTTCTGTAGCGCACGCTCGCAAAATGTCGACGAAAGGCTCTCATCGTGACGACGCACGCCCACCTCACCACGCTCGGCCGACTGACCGCGGCCGATAGCCCTGACGCAAGCCGCGAGATCCTCGAGTCGGCCAAGGCCCAGACGGGGATGGTGCCGAACATGTACGCCGCGATGGCCAACTCCCCGGGGCTGCTGGGTACCTACCGGTTCGGCTACGACGAGTTCCGGAGCCGCTCCGGCTTTACCTCGGACGAGCAGGAGGTCCTCTTCCTGGCGATCAGCCGCTTCAACGGCTGCACGTACTGCATGGGTGTGCACAGCGCTATCGCCGACCGCAACAAGGTCCCGACCGAGGTGACCGACGCCATCCGTGCGGGGACCCCGATCGGCGACGCGACGCTGCAGGCCCTGAACCTGTTCGTCACGACGATGGTCGACACGCGCGGCCGGCCCTCCGACGACGACCTCACCGCGTTCCTGGCCGCGGGTTACACCGAGACCCAGGTGCTCGAGATCATCCTGGCGATCGCCGTCAAGACGATCAGCAACTACACGAACCACGTCTTCGACACCCCTCTGGACGCCGTCTTCACTCAGCGTGCGTGGACGCCCACGGCCGACTGATCGCCGCGCCGCCGGGTTCAGGACACCTGAGCCCGGCGGTGGTGTCCGCGGGTGGGGTCAGGGGGCGAGGGAGGCGTCGCTGGAGAAGATCAGGCCGAGGGTGATCTTGCCTTGGCGCAGGGCGTCCTTGGTGAGGTTGCCGCCGGCGTCCAGGGAGGTGAACCCGGTGAGGTCCAGCCCGTAGGTGGACTTCAGGCCGACCTCGCAGAACGTGCGGGTCGGGCACTCGGGCGGACCGCCCAGGATGATCCCCCCGCACGCCGAGGCGAGCTGGGACAACGTCGTGACCTTGTACTTG
>DATKTF010000171.1:0-4591 GCA_035531255.1 Cellulomonadaceae bacterium | reverse complement strand
GAGCGAGCTCGCTTCCACACCCGCTTCGCCGAGGAGCTCGAGTCCCGCGGATCGGGAGCTGGCCTCGAGGCGGAGATCGCATATCACTGGCAGTCCGCGCACAGTGTCGCCAAGGCTTTCCCGGCCACCCTCGCTGCGATGGCCGAGGCAGTGCCTCGCTTCGCCTACCGCACGGCAGCGCAGATGGGCGAGATCGCGCTGGAGATGTGGGACGACCTGCCCGACGCCCAGACGATCGCCGGTCGCACCCGGTCGGACCTGCTCGCGGAGACCGCGACCTACCTGCGGAATGCAGGGGATGGTGAACGCGCGCTGGCGATGGTCGAGCTGGCGATCACCGCGTGCCCCCCGACGGACGTCGTGGTGCGAGCGCATCTGCTGCGGTCGAAGGCGAGCTATCTTGCGGCCATCGGGCGACCTGGTTCGATCCCCCTGCTCGAAGAGGCCCTCGCCCTGCTACCGGACGGGACCGCAGGGCGGTCGAGGGCGAAGATCCTCAGCTCCCTCGCGGCACGTCTCATGATCGAGGCTCGACTGGACGAGGCGATCACGGTCGCGCGCGCCGCTCTCGCGGAATCGCAGGCGGTCGGGTCGGACCGACACGCGTCCGTCGCTGCCAACATGCTCGGGATCTCGCGGGTCCAGGTGGGCGAGCTGACCGAAGGGTTGGCCGATCTGGATCGCGCGCGCGCGCTGGCCCGAGGCGACCGCAGCGCGATGCTGCGGTACCTCGTGAACACCTCCGACCTGATGCACCTCCTGGGGAGGCATGACGAGGCGCTGCGGATCGCCGAGGAAGGCATTGTCAGCGCGCGTGAGTACGGCGTCGAGCGCACGTCCGGAGTGATCCTTGTCTCCAACGCCGTCGACCCGCTTCTCGCGCTCGGGCAGTGGGACCGCGCAGACGAGCTGATCAGCCGGATGCTCGCCTTCGAGGCACCTCTTGCCTTTCGTCTGTACCTGCGTCTCGCTCGCATCTGGTTGACGCTGTGGCGCGGCGACGTGGCACGCGCGGAGGCTCTGTACCGGGAGACGAGATCGTCGATGGCGACCTTGGCGGGCGTCGAGATGCAGTCGCGCCTAGGCGTCGCGAGGGTGGCGGGTCAGCTGGCGATGGCACGGGGCGACGTAGCAGAGGCGTGGTCCCAGGTCGAGGTGCTGCTGTCGCAGGGGCAGACGCTGCCTGGCCACGACCTTCCGCTGCTCGCGCTCGGCGCCCGGGCACTCACCGCGCTCCGATGCTCCGGGGCACAGCGTGTCGACGCGGCTGAGCTCTCCGCGCGGGAGGTTCGGCTTCGCGCGGTGCTCGACCGCGACGGGTACTGGCCCACAGCGCCGATCTGGACCGCGCTCATCGACGCGGAGCTCGCTGGCGCGGGCACCGACGTCGACGCGTGGGTCCTCGCCGTCAAGGCGGTGCGGGCGCCGCAGGCCCAGGCGTACCTCCGCCCGTACTCGCTCTTTCGGCTCGCTCAGGCGCGCCTCGCGACCATGGATCGGCTCGGGGCGCTCCGCGATCTCCGTTCCGCGGTGGAACAGGCGGACGCGATAGGTGCGGGTCTCGTGCGGGGGTGGTCGGTGCAGGTGGCCGAGCGAGCAGGCCTGGTGCTCGACCCCCACGCCGGTGAGCGTGCCGCGCATGAGTCCGTGCTGACCGCCCGCGAGAGGCAGGTGCTCGAGCTGATCGGGCAGGGACTGTCGAACCGGCAGATCGGCGAGAAGCTCTTCATCAGCGGGAAGACCGCGAGCGTGCACGTGTCGGCGATCCTCCGGAAGCTCGGCGCCGCGTCTCGGACGGAGGCGGTATATCTGGGGGCGCCAACGACGTCGCCCCGAGGAGCTCCCAGATGACCGGCCCTGACGCACCCTGGTGGATCGACGCCGTCGTCTACCAGGTCTACCCCCGCAGCTTCGCCGACTCGGACGGCGACGGGATCGGTGACCTGCGCGGGATCGCGAGTCGTCTCGATCACCTCGAGCTGCTCGGCGTGGACGTCATCTGGCTCTCACCCGTGTACCGGTCGCCGCATGACGACAACGGGTATGACATCAGCGACTACCGCGAGATCGACCCGTCGTTCGGGACGCTCGAGGACTTCGACGCCCTGCTCGCGGATGTGCACGCGCGCGGGATGAGGCTGGTCATGGACCTCGTCGTGAACCACACGTCGGACGAGCACCCCTGGTTCGTCGAGTCGCGGGCCTCTCTCGACAACCCGAAGCGGGACTGGTACTGGTGGCGACCGGCACGGGACCGGACGACGCCGGGGGAGCCTGGGGCCGAGCCGACCAACTGGGGCTCCTTCTTCTCGGGATCGGCCTGGCAGCTCGACGAGCGGACCGGCGAGTACTACCTGCACCTGTTCTCGCGCAAGCAGCCGGATCTCAACTGGGAGAACCCCGAGGTGCGAGGAGCTGTCTACGACATCATGCGGTGGTGGCTCGACCGCGGCGTCGACGGCTTCCGGATGGACGTCATCAACTTCATCTCCAAGGACGTCGGGACGGACGGCGCACTCGCGGACGGGACCGTCGTCGACGGCGCGTTGTACGGCGACGGTCGGCCGTCCTACGTCTGCGGTCCGAGAATCCACGAGTTCCTCCACGAGATGCACCGCGCGGTCGTCGCCGACCGTCCCGATCGGCTGCTGACGGTCGGGGAGATGCCGGAGGTGACGGTCGAGGACGCGGTGCTCTTCACGGACCCGACGCGCCACGAGGTCGACATGGTCTTCCAGTTCGAGCACGTGGGACTCGACCACGGAGCTACGAAGTGGGACGTGCACCCGTTGCGGCTCACCGACCTGAAGGCGTCGTTCGGGCGATGGCAGGCGGGGCTGGCGTCGGTGGGCTGGAACAGCCTCTACTGGGACAACCACGACCAGCCGCGGGTCGTCTCGCGGTTCGGCGACGACGGGGAGTACCGCGAGCGGTCGGCGACCATGCTTGCGACGGTGCTTCACCTGCATCGCGGCACGCCGTACGTGTACCAGGGCGAGGAGCTCGGAATGACGAACGCGCACTTCGAGAGGATCGACCAGTACCGCGACATCGAGTCGCTGAACTTCTACGCCGAGGCGCTCGAGCACGGCCTGGGTTCGCCGACCGATCTGATGGTCGCGCTCCGAGCGGCGAGCCGGGACAACGCCCGAACGCCCGTGCAGTGGGATACGTCACCGAACGCCGGATTCACGACCGGTGACCCGTGGATCGCGGTCAACGTCAACTTCCCCGAGATCAACGCTGCCGCGCAGCGCGTCGACCCCGGCTCGGTGCTCCACCACTACCGTCGGCTCATCGAGCTCCGGCACACCGAGCCTGTCGTGGCGCTCGGTGACTTCACGATGCTGCTCCCCGACGACGACGCGGTTTACGCGTTCCTGCGTCGGTGGGAGGGGGTTGAGCTCCTGGTGCTCGGGAACTTCACCTCGCAGGTGCGTGACGTCGACGTTCCCGACGCGCGTCGCTGGGCCGGGGCTGAGCTCCTTCTCGGGAACGCCGGCGACCCGGCCCCGGTGCCGTTCGGTCGGCTCCCGGCGTTGCGCCCGTGGGAGTCGCGGATCTATCGGAGGGTCATGTCGGGGGAGGTCGCCGGCTGAGGACGACGCCCGCTCGGTCGTGGCAGGCGCCGCGTCTCGTCGCGAGCCCGTGTTCGCACTGTGGACACGTGAACCATGATGTGAGACCGCGGGGTGCAGACGTGACATCGGGCCGGAGCGGGCGTACTGTCCATCGGGTGCAGACGATCGTGGTCGTAGTACTTCCCGGGCGCGCTGGCTGACCGCCAGAAGTCATCGGTCTCGTCAGCGCGCTCGCCCCTCGACATGCCCTTCACGGGCCGAGGGGTTTTTTTGTGTCAGCACCATGTGTCAGCACCACGCAGCACCAACCCGTACCACCCAGCACCACCCGTGTACCGACGTCAGGGAGAATCCGATGGTCCAGGGCCCACACCCCGCGCCTCCGCGCAGCGCGACGACCGCCGCTGCGAGCACCCGTCCGTCAGGTGAGCCGACACGGCTCGCACCTCTCGACGGCGTCGTCGAGCCGGTCCAGGTCACCGGCGCCCAGTCGATCGTCCGGTCGCTCGAGGAAGCCGGTGTCGAGGTCGTCTTCGGCATCCCTGGTGGTGCGATCCTGCCGACGTACGACCCGCTGATGGACTCGACGCGGCTGCGGCACATCCTGGTCCGTCACGAGCAGGGGGGCGGACACGCGGCGTCCGGCTATGCGCATGCGACCGGCCGGGTCGGGGTGTGCATGGCGACCTCGGGACCGGGTGCGACGAACCTCGTCACCCCGCTCGCCGATGCCAACATGGACTCGATCCCGGTGGTGGCGATCACCGGGCAGGTCGCTGCGTCGATGATCGGGACCGACGCCTTCCAGGAGGCCGACACCCTGGGCATCACGCTGCCGGTCACCAAGCACAACTACCTGGTGACGAACGCCGACGACATCCCGCGCGTGATCGCCGAGGCCTTCCACATCGCCGCGAGCGGACGTCCGGGGCCGGTGCTCGTGGACATCGCGAAGTCGGCCATGCAGGCGACGACGACGTTCTCCTGGCCGCAGGTGCTCGACCTGCCCG
>DATKTF010000170.1:0-9813 GCA_035531255.1 Cellulomonadaceae bacterium | reverse complement strand
AGGACGCGCTCGCGCTGATGGAGAAGCTCAACCCGGAGGGGATCCCCGGTCGGCTCACCTTCATCACCCGGATGGGAGCGGGCACGGTGCGCGACGTCCTCCCCGGTCTCGTGGAGAAGGTCACCGCCGAGGGCGGCCCGGTCACGTGGGTCTGCGACCCGATGCACGGGAACACGATCACGTCGTCGACGGGCTACAAGACCCGCCGGCTCGTGGACGTCATGGACGAGGTCCGCGGGTTCTTCGAGGTGCACCGTGGTCTCGGGACGATCCCGGGCGGCCTGCACGTCGAGCTCACTGGGGACGACGTCACCGAGGTGCTCGGCGGCAGCGAGGAGATCGACGAGGACGGCCTGGCGCTGCGCTACCGGACCCTCGTGGACCCGCGACTGAACCACCAGCAGTCGCTCGAGATGGCGTTCCAGGTCGTGGAGATGCTGCGGGGTCGCTGAGCTCGCCGACTCGTCGCCCGGCTAGACCGCCAAGAAGCGCTGTCCGAAGGTACCGAAAGCACCCGGCGTGCAATGGTGGCCGGGGATCCCTTCGGGGGACCGCCGTCGTCGTGCGCGGCGGCCCGTCGGCTGGACGCCGTCAGACGAGGGTGAGTGTGATGGTCGTGGAGTTCTTGGGCACGGAGGTCTTCGCAGGGATGCTCTGCTGCAGCACCCGGCTGCCGGCAAGGCCGGGCCAATAGTTCTGGCGGACGACCTTGAGCCCCAACGCCTCGAGCTCGGCCTGAGCCTTGTCGGCCTTCTGACCCGTCACGTCCGGCACGACGACCATCTCCGGCCCCTGCGAGATCACCACCGTCACCGTCTGGGTCCGGTGCCCGGCGGTCCCGGGCGCGGGGTCCTGGCTCATGATGGCCCCAGCCGCGAAGACGTCGCTGTACGCCGGCGGTCCGACCGCCATCTTCAGGCCCGCATTGGTGAGGTCGGACTGGGCCTGGTCCTGGCTCGCGCCGATCACCGAGAAGATCGTGAGCGGTTCCGGACCGTCCGAGAGCGTGAGCATGACCGCGGAGCCGCGCTTGACCTCGGCCCCCGCCTTCTGGTCCGTCGCGATCACGCTGCCGATGGCGGCGGTGTCGCTGTAGTGCTTGCCGGGGGTGTACGCGTCCCTCAGCCCGGCCTTCTCGAGAGCGGCCTTGGCGTCGGCCTGCATGCTGCCGACGAGCGAGCCGGGAACCGTCACCAGGTCCGGCCCCTTGGACACCGCGACGACGACCGCGCCGCCCTTGTGGACCCGGCCGCTGGGACCTGGCGTCGTCGCGACCACCGTGCCGACGGTCGCGTCGTCGAAGACGTCGGTCTCCGTCGGCTTCAGGCCGTCCGACCGCAACGAGGTCAGGGCGGCGACCTTCTGCTGGCCCACGACGTCAGGGACGGTCGTGTAGGCCCCCGGGCCGACGAACAGGTAGAGGAGGACCGCCGCCACGGCGGCGATCGCCGCCAGGACGCTGAGGACGAGGCGGAGCCGGTGACGTCGCGGTGCGCGATCGTCGTCACCCGGGAGCCCCGCCGACTCGAGGAGCGCGGCGCCGATCGGCAGGGCGACCGTGCTGCCGTGCGGGTCGAGCTCGATGACCGTCGTCGCGTCGGGGTCGAGCGGTACCTCGACCGCGCGCGGGGGCGACAGCGTGGTGACCGCGTCGTCGTCCTCCGCGCGGGTGCCGTCCGAAGGGTCCGGCACGATGACTCGGTCGGCCCGCCGCCCGAGTGTGACCGGATCGAGACCGCGGCGCGTCCGTCGCACCAGGGCCAGGGCCGCGCCGGCGTCGACCGGCCGGTCGTCGGGCTCGCGCGCAGCGAGCGAGGTCACGAGGTCGTCGATCTCGGCAGGAAGCCAGGGCACGACCGATGAAGGGCCGGGAACCTGCGAGTTGACGTGCTGGAACGCTACCTGGATCGGTGTCTCACCGGTGAACGGCTGACGCCCGGTGAGGAGCTCGAAGAGCAGGATCCCGGTGGCGTAGACGTCGGTCCGGGCGTCGCTGACGCCGCGTGCCACCAGCTCCGGGGCGAGGTAGGCGACCGTACCGAGCACGGTGCCCGTCGTCGTCGAGGTGACCTCGGTCACCGCTCGCGCCAGTCCGAAGTCGGCGACCTTGACCCGTCCGTCGAGCGAGAGCAGGACGTTCTCCGGCTTGATGTCGCGGTGGACCAGCTGCGAGCGGTGCGCCGCGGCGAGCGCGTCAAGGACGTCCTCGAGGATGCGGAGCGCGTCGTCGACGGCGAGCGGCCCACCCTCGGTGAGGAGTCGCCGCAGGTTGCCCCCGTCGATGTACTCCATCGTGAGGTAGCTGGTCTCGCCGTCGATGCCCTGGTCGTAGACCGCCACGAGACCGGGGTGGGTGAGCCGTGCCGCCGAGCGTGCCTCGCGACGGAAGCGCGAGATGAACGCCGACCCGGCGGCACCCTCCGCGAGATGACCGTGCATGACCTTGAGCGCGACGTCGCGGTCGAGTCGCCGGTCGATCGCGAGGTACACCGTGGCCATCCCGCCCCGGGCGATCCGGGAGACGACCTCGTACCGGCCGTCGACGAGCTTGCCGACGAGCGGATCGGTCACAGTGGTTCCCACGACGGCAGTCTACGGGCGCCCCCTGCCGAACCGGCTCAGCGGAACCGCGACATGAGCGTCTGGACGCTGGCGACGTAGCGGCGGGTGTCCGGATACATGCCGTCGCGCTGCACCGATGCGGCGCCCTGGTAGTAGCCGGCGATCGCGGTGGCGAGGTCGGGGCTCGTGCGCACGAGCGACCGCAGGATCGCGACCCCGGCCACGACGTTGTCGTTCGGGTCGAGGAGGTTCAGCGGGCGCCCGACCATCTGGGACGCCCACTCGCCGGACGAGGGGATCACCTGCATGGTGCCGATGGCGTTCGCGGCGGAGACCGCCGTGTGGTTGAACCCGGACTCCTGGTAGGCGATCGCGAGTGCGAGCGCCGGATCGACGCCCATGGACGTCGCCGTCGTGACGATCGTCGCCCTCATCTGGCTCGTCGTCGGCACGCCGATCCGCAGCAGCGTCGCCTTGTTCGCGTTGGCGGCGGCGACGACGGCGTCGCTGTAGGTCCGTCCGGCGAACGTGTTGCTCACGAGGGCCGCTGTCGTGGTGGCCGTGGTCGGGATGGTCAGGACCTGTCCGATGCGGATGAACGCGCGCGCGTCGAGGCCGTTGGCGGCGACGATCGCGGCGGCGGTGGTCGAGTACCGTGCCGCGAGGTGGCTGACCGTGTCGCCGCCGACGACCGTGTGGGTCGTCGTGGTCGCGGGCGTCGGCGCAGCCATGGCGGGCGCTGTCGTGGTGGCGGTGGTCGGGATGGTCAGGACCTGTCCGATGCGGATGAACGCGCGCGCGTCGAGCCCGTTGGCGGCGACGATCGCGGCGACGGTGGTCGAGTACCGTGCCGCGAGGTGGCTGACCGTGTCGCCGCCGACGACCGGGTGGGTCGTCGTGCTGGCGACGAGGGGCGCCACCGGGGCGATCGTCGCACTCGACGGGGTCGGGATCGTGAGGACCTGGCCGACGCGGATGCGTGCGGCGTCGGCGAGAGCGCTGGCCCGTGCGATCGCACCGACGGACACCCCTGAGCGCAGCGCGATCTGGCTGACGGTGTCGCCCTGCCGGACGACGTACGGCTCGTCGGCGTGAGCGGCGGTGGCTGAGGTCGCCACCGAGGCCACGGCGAGTGCGATCGAGACACCGGCACCGGAGGCGAGGCGCGTGCGCGCCCGCGTGGGCAAGCCGGGGCCGGCGGTGGCCGTGGCGCTCGTCGGTGACGTCATGTGGGCTTCCCCAGGTTCGGATCGGTGGCCAGGTGTGTGCGTCCGGGCCCGTCGACCGGTGGACGGGTGTGACAGTTGTGACTGGTGTTGCCTGTGGTGCAGATGTGACAGTACGCGAACCTACCGTGACCTGGCTGGTCGCGCGAGGCACGAGGTCGAACTTCACCGGTGTAGTTCACCTCACTGCGTAGGCTTGCGCCGTGAGCAGCGACAGCATCGACGCCCAGCAGTCCCTCGACGGTCTCGTCGGCGCGTGGTTGACGGTCCCGGACGTCGCCGAGCGGCTCGGGATCGACGCCGGAAAGGTCCGCCGTCTGATCCAGGAGCGCAAGCTCCTCGCGGTGCGGCGCGGCGAGCCGCCCGTCGTGAGCGTGCCGGCCGACTTCCTGGTGCCGGAGCACCTCGCCAACCCCGCGAACGTCCAGGCGCCGACGTCCGGCGCCTCGCCCTCCGCGATCCTCTCGTCTCTCGCGGGGACGCTCTCGATCCTCGGCGACGTCGGGTTCAGCGACGCGGAGGCCGTCCGGTGGCTGTTCACGCAGGACGACGCCCTGCAGGCGACGCCACTGGCCGCACTGCGGACCGGGCGGAAGACCGAGGTGCGCCGCCGGGCCCAGCTGGAGCTCTGACGGGAGCCCTGCCTCAGGCCTGACGGTCCACCGCGGCGTGGGCGAGGTTCCGGAGCATGCGTCTGCCCTCCGGAAGGAGGTCGGCCCCATCCAACGCCCGATGAGCGTCCTGGGTCAGCGCGTCGATGAGGCCCTCGACCTCGCCGACGGCTCCGGTCTCCGCGATCGCGCGCGCGATCTCGCGTGCCCGGCGATCGGTCATGGCCCGGTCGCCGAGGTCGTCGCGGAGCATCGCAGCCGTCCGTTCGTCGCCGACGCGCGCGGCGTGTGCCATCGCGCGCGCCACGAGCACCGTGCGCTTGCCCTCGCGGAGATCGTCACCCGCGGGCTTCCCGGTCCGTGCCGGGTCTCCGAACACACCGAGGACGTCGTCGCGCAGCTGGAAGGCCTCGCCGAGCGGCAGCCCGATGTCGCTGCACGCGCGTCGAGACTCCTCGGTGGCGCCGGCGAGCGTCGCCCCGAGCGTGAGCGGGTGCTCGACGGAGTACCGGGCGGACTTCGCCCGGATCACCGCGCGTGCGCGCTCCTCGTCGGCCGTCGGGTCGGTGCCCCACGGCTGAGCCTGGGCGAGCACGTCCAGGTACTGACCCACCGTCACCTCGGTGCGCATGTGGTTGAAGACCCGCAGGGCGCCGCCCGCGGTCTCGGCGTCGAACCCGGTCATCGCTTCGGCGAACACCTGCTCGCTGCCGATCAGGGAGAGGTCGCCGAGCAGGATCGCGGCCGAGTCACCGAACCGGGCCCCGTCGCCGGTCCACCCGTTCCGCAGGTGCATCGCCGCGAAGACGAGCTGCGCGGCGGGCAGACCGCGTCGGGTGTCCGAGCGGTCCATCACGTCGTCGTGGAACAGCGCAGCCGCCTGGAAGAGCTCGAGGGCGGCGCCGACGCGGAGCACCGAGTCTGCGGCAGGGGAGTCCGCCGACCCGCCATGGGCACGCCACGACCAGTAGCAGAACGCGGCCCGCAGGCGCTTGCCGCCGGAGAGCATCTGCGCGATCGCATCCACGAGCTCGCCCGCCTCGGGCGAGAGCGCACGGAACACGGGCCGAAGAGCACGCACGTGCCCCTCCAGGTGGGCATCGACACCGGCCCTGACGCCCTCGGTCTCCACCAGGTCCGCAGGTGCGAGGTTCACGGTCGACAGCCTACGGTCGTCGCCGCTCACGAGGAGGCGTGCACGCGGCCGCCGAGCGTCAGCGTGCGGATCCCGTCGCGGTCGAGGACGCCGAGAACCAGGATCTCGTCGCCGTTCGACCGCGTGAAGGTGGCCTGCGCCGCGAGGGCTGCGTTCGTCTGGTCGGCCGGGGCCTCCACGAAGCCGGCTGCGGTGAGTGGTGTCCGGTACAGCGCGAGGATCTGCTCCGGGGTCAGGGATGTGCGGAGGTTCAGGCTGACCTGGAGGTCCGTCGACCCAGGGATGGGATCGGCAGCCGAGACGAGGATGTCCGCGTCGGGGGGGACGGGAAGCAGGTCGACCGGGAAGCCGGGCGCCAGGGCTCCGACCGCGGACGAGCTGGTGCTCTCCGGAAGGAGCGTCTCCGTCGGGGTCGGTGTCGGGTCCACCGCGCTCGGGCTCGCCGGCGGAGGCGCGGCGGAGCCGGTCGACGAGCCCGCCTGGGACGTGCAACCGGTCAGTGCGGCCGCGCCCACGAGGAGGGCCACCAGCGCTCCCACCGGACGAGCCAGGGCGGTGCGACGCCTCCCGTGGCGACGTGCGGTGTGCGGCTGCTCGATCACCCCTCCACCGTAACGTCAGACGTGAGTCGACCCGACCCCACGGTGGTGCCTTCAGGACCTCTTCACAACTGATCTCCGACCACGCACGGAGCCCTCACGACGTGCGATGGGATCGGTCCATGCCGACCACCACGATCCGCGTGCGAGAACCACGAGAGCTGATCGCCCTGATCCCGCACCAGCTCGGGTTCCAGCCGGACGAGAGCGCCGTCGTCGTGAGCCTCCGGGAGCCGCGCGGTCGCGTCGGCCTCGTCGCACGTGTCGACCTCGACGATCTCAGCGACGCGTCGTCCGGACCTCAGCTTGCCCGGACGCTCGTGACGCACCTCGTGCACGACGGCGCTGCGCGTGCCGTTCTCGTCCTCTACACGGCCGACGACGGCGCGGTGGCCACTCGGGCTGCGCCACTCGTGGGCGAGACGGCGGGGCAGCCGCACACGTGGCGCTCACCACGGGTCCGCACCGCCGCTCGGCACCTCGCGGATGCGGCAGAGCCCTACCTCGGTGAGGTCGACACCTGGGTCGTCGGACCTCGCGGATACGGCGGTCTCGACTGCACCTCTCCGGACTGCTGCCCGCCCGGCGGGCGTCCGCTGACCGAGCTGGAGTCGACGACGACGGGCGCCCACATGGTGCTCGCCGGGTCCGTCGTCGCGGCCCGTCGGGAGGATCTCGCTCGGATACCGAGAGCGGGGGTCGACGCGCGCCGTCGCGCTGCAGCAGCGCGCGTCCGTGCCGAACGGCGTCGAAGCGTGGCCGTGGCTGCCGGCTCGGCCGCGGTCTGTCGCTGGCGCGACGAGGCGATCGCGCTCTGGCGAGCCGAGGTCGCGGCAGGGCGGGACGGCCACAGCGGGGAAAGACCTTCGCGGCTGGGGCGGATCGAGGCGGCGCTCGGAGACATCCGTGTCCGCGACGCGATCCTCGTCTCCTTCGTCCCTGGCACCGGCGACCTGGCCGAGCGCACCGTCGGTACCGGTGCGGGAATCGAGCATGAGGTCTCCTGCGCTGTCGCGCGCATCGTCGCCCCGTCCGACGGACTCGCCCCACCGCTCGAGTCGACGGTGAGCCACCGGGCTGCGCTCGAGGCGGTGGTCGCGCACGGCCGTCTCGATGCACAGGCGCCCGCGCTCAGCCTGCTCGCCGTCCTTGCGTGGTGGAGCGCCGACGGCGCGCGAGCCGCCGTGCTCCTCGACCGTGCGCTCGAGGCCGATCCTGGCTACCGGTTGGCGTTGCTCGTCCGGGAGGCGGTCGACGCGGGCATGCCACCCGGTTGGGTCAGGCGAGATGGATGAGAGCGAGACCACGCGCCGGGCGTCAGGGGCTCGGATCGTCGAAGCGTTCGACCTCCGGTAGCGTCACGTCTCCCGGCAGGTGCGCCGGGTCGACTGACAGACCTGGGAGGATCCATGGGCATCGTTGTCGGCTACCTCGCGACCGACGAGGGTCGCGCAGCGCTCGAGGCCGGAGCGGTGGAGGCCCTGCAGCGTGGCGTGCGCCTCGTCGTCATCGCCAGTGCGCGCGCGTCCGTCGATGACGTGAAGCGAGCCGAGCTCGAGGACGAGCTCTCCCGCGTCGGGGTCGACCTTGCGGCTCGCGGCGTCGAGCACGAGCTTCGGCTCGTCGCGGCGGGAAAGGACGTCGCCGAGGACCTCATCGCAGCCGCGGTCGAGATCGAGGCCTCTCTCATCGTCATCGGGCTTCGGCGGCGGAGCCCCGTGGGCAAGCTGATCCTCGGGTCGAACGCCCAGCGCATCCTCCTCGACTCACCATGCCCTGTGCTCGCAGTCAAGCCGGTCCGGGTCTGAGTCGCCTCGAGCGCGGGAGGATCAGGGGCGCGCCCTGAAGCGAGGCCCGGATCTCATCCGGGTGGAATCTCGGCGGGCCGTCGCGCGTTGACAAGCGGAAGGCGTCCGATGCGACGCGACCGAACCGCAGGTTCCTGGGTTCATTGCTCCTGCGTGACGCCTGCGGGCCGGTACAATATCGGTCTACCCGAATGAAAGATGTCGGGCCGTGTTCTGCCGAAAGGTTGTTTGTGACCTCCCTCCCCTCCAGCCCCACGCTTCCGCGCGAGTTCGAGCACCCCGCACTCCAGGAGCTCGTGCGACGCGGCAGCACCCATGGCCGTGTCGACGCCGCCTCGTTCCGCAGCGCGTGCGAGGCCGCGCAGGTCCAGGACGCCAAGCGACTCAAGGCGGTGTTCCGTGGGCTGGCGACCGCCGGGATCACGGTCGACGAACCCGTCGCCGTGGTCACCAAGGTCGCGGCCGCAACCGCGCGGCGCGCGACGAGTGCGACTGCCGTCGCGGAACCGGCGCCTGCGAAGAAGAAGCCGGCAGCGCGCAAGGCCTCGAGCGCCGGCGGGGTGTCGTCAACCCGCGCGAAGGCGAAGATCGCTGCCACCGACGACCAGGCGGACGATGTCGACGAATCGGTCGAGATCGACGACGTCGACGTCGAACCTGCCGATGACGAGGTCGTTGCGGTCGAGGTGATCGTCGACGAGGTGATCGTCGACGAGATCATCGTCGAGGCCAAGGAGGAGAAGCCGGCCGCCGACGAGGCAGAAGACTCAGGATTCACCTACTCGGACGCCGACGACGACGACGCACCCGCGCAGCAGGTCGTCACCGCGGGCGCAACCGCCGACCCGGTCAAGGACTACCTCAAGCAGATCGGCAAGGTCGCCCTGCTCAACGCCGAGCAAGAGGTCGAGCTCGCCAAGCGGATCGAGGCGGGGCTGTTCGCCGAGGAGCGGCTCAACTCCGGGATCAAGCTGGACCCGAAGAGCCGACGCGAGCTCGAGTGGATCGCCGGCGACGGTCGGCGTGCCAAGAACCACCTGCTCGAGGCGAACCTGCGCCTGGTCGTCTCGCTGGCCAAGCGCTACACGGGCCGGGGGATGCTGTTCCTCGACCTGATCCAGGAGGGGAACCTCGGGCTGATCCGCGCGGTCGAGAAGTTCGACTACACCAAGGGCTACAAGTTCTCCACCTACGCGACGTGGTGGATCCGCCAGGCGATCACCCGGGCGATGGCCGACCAGGCACGTACCATCCGAATCCCTGTTCACATGGTCGAGGTCATCAACAAGCTCGCGCGGGTACAGCGCCAGATGCTTCAGGACCTGGGCCGCGAGCCCACGCCCGAAGAGCTCGCGAAAGAGCTGGACATGACCCCGGAGAAGGTCGTCGAGGTCCAGAAGTACGGACGCGAACCGATCTCCTTGCACACGCCCCTCGGCGAGGACGGCGACAGCGAGTTCGGCGACCTGATCGAGGACTCCGAGGCCGTCGTGCCGGCGGACGCGGTGAGCTTCACCCTCCTGCAGGAGCAGCTGCACCAGGTGCTCGACACGCTCTCCGAGAGGGAGGCGGGCGTCGTCTCGATGCGATTCGGCCTGACCGACGGCCAGCCCAAGACGCTGGACGAGATCGGCAAGGTCTACGGGGTCACCCGCGAGCGGATCCGCCAGATCGAGTCGAAGACCATGTCCAAGCTGCGTCACCCCAGCCGGTCGCAGGTCTTGCGCGACTACCTGGACTGAGCGCGACGCCGGCGCGGCCGGACCGACCACGAGGGCCCGCAGGGAGTGATCCCCGCGGGCCCTCGTGGTCGCGCGCCGTTCTCCTCCGCCCGCAGGCGTGCCAGCGAAG
>DATKTF010000169.1:0-4437 GCA_035531255.1 Cellulomonadaceae bacterium | reverse complement strand
CGCGCCATCGTTCGACTGGTGGTCGGAGGCGCGCTCGCGATGCTCGTCACCTTCGGCATCGGTGCACTGCTGGGCGCCCACGTGTCCTGAGACACGCGGGTCACGCGACCGTGACTCGGCTCGCACGACCCGTTCGTGCGTCGTTCGACCTCACCCGGCCGGCGCCGGTGCATAGGATCGAACCGTACGACCTCGTGGCCGGCCGGACGACGACCGTCACACCACGCAAGGTCGCCGGCTGATCGCCACGAGCCGACACCGTCCGGGGAGGTCCACGTGGGGACGCGGCGCACACGAGCCCGCCTCGTCACGTTCTGGCGGGCGGACCACACGGTCGTCTTCGGAGCGATCGGCGCCTCGTTGGTCGTCCGGGGCTTCCTGATCTCGCTCGTCACGGCTCTCGTCCCGATCGCCATGCCCCCGGTGGCGATCGCACCCGACCGCACGACGACCTGCCTCGGCGGTGCGATGCAGGTCGTCGCCCACGAGGACGACGACCTCATCTTCCAGAATCCCGACATCCTGCACGACATCGACGCCGGGCGGTGCGTGCGGACCGTCTTCGTGACAGCGGGCGACGCGGCGCAGGGAGAGATCTACTGGAAGAGCCGTGAGAACGGCAGCCGAGCGGCCTATGCGCACATGGCAGGCGTCGCGAACACCTGGACGACGACCGATGCCGGGGTGCCCGGGCGCGCCGTTCGCCTCCAGACCCTCATCGGCGCGCCCAACGTGTCGCTGGTGTTCATGCGGCTCCCGGACGGTGACCGGACCGGCTCCGGCCTCGTCGTCCATGACCGCGAGAGCCTCATGCGTCTGTGGCAGGGCGCGATCGGGTCGATCGGCGCGGTCGACGGATCGGCGCGCTACACCGAGTCGGGTCTGCGCTCGACGCTCGCCGCGCTCATGACCGAGTTCGCGCCGACGACGGTCAGGACGCAGGACTGGACGATCCCGTTCCGACACGGGGACCACGCCGATCACACCGCCACGGCTCTCCTCGCGCGTCAGGCGAGCCAGGACTACGCATCGGCCCACACGCTCCTCGCCTACGGCGGTTACCCGACCTGGACCAGGCTCGTGAACGTCACAGGGGTGGACCTCCGGGCGAAGGAGAGCACCTTCCTCGCCTATGCCAGTCATGACCGCACGCTCTGCCTGGACCCCTGGTGCCCGATCGACGTCGTGTACTCGTTGCGGCTCAGCCGCCAGTACGTCGTCGCGAGCGAGTCCGCCGGCAACTCGGCGCGTGGGACCGAGGTGCGCGTGACCGCGTCGTCCGAGGACGTCGCCTCCGGGCAGAGTGCCGACCGAGCCGTCGACGGGTATGCGCTCGGCGAGCCGAGCGCGCATGCGCGCGAGTGGGCGACCGAGGGCGGTCGGGCCGGCAGCTGGCTCAGGCTCGACTTCCCCGCGCCCACGACGATCGACGGCGTGGTCCTGTACGACCGTCCGAACCTTCGCGACCAGATCACGGGCGGGGTGCTCGAGTTCTCGGACGGGAGCACGGTGTCCCTGGGGGCGCTCCCGAACAACGGATCCGGGCTCACGGTCCGGTTCCCGGCGCGCGCGGTGACGAGCGTCCGGCTGCTCGTCACCGCGGTGAGTGCCACCACCACGAACGTCGGCCTCGCGGAGATCGAGACCTACGCCACCGTTCCGGGGCCCAGCGCGGGTCCTCGTGCAACCGACGCCCCGGCTCCCCCTTCGTGACGAGTGGAACGTCAGCATCCGAGACGAGCGGGTCCGAGGCGTCGAACTAGACTCCGACCATGTCGCTCCCGGTGAGACCTGCAGGTCGGGACGACCGGAACCGGGTCGTGCGGACGCTCGCGGACGGAACCGTGATCGAGGACACGGTGCCGGTGCCTGTGCACCGCCCAGGAGACCTGCTCGGCGCCGTGACCGCGCTCGTCGTGATCGTCCTGGTCATGCTGTTCGTGGTCTATGCGCACGGCACGACCGCCGGCGTCTCGCAGGATGTGCAAGGCTTCGCCGCCGACCTCGGTCGCGCGCTCCAGATCCCCGTCGCCGTGCTCGAGTGGCTCCTGACGCTGGTCGCCCCGGTCGCCGTGCTCCTGGAGCTCGCGGTACGGCGGCTCGGTCGGCAGGTCGTCGAGGCCGTGACCGCCACGGTCGTGGCGCTCACGTCCTCGGTCCTCGTGGGGCTCGTCGTCGAGGTGCTCGGGTCGACCGCACTCGTTCGCGGCCTGTCGGTGCGGGTCGGGGCCAACCTGGCGCTCTCCGTGCCGACCTCGCTCGCGGGTGTCGTCGCGCTCCTCGTCGCCGCGGGGCCCCGAGTCAGGCGACGCACGGTCGCGTGGTCATGGAACCTCCTCTGGGTCTCCGTCGCCATCATCGTGGTCACCGGACAGGTCTCGCTCCCGGGGACGACGGTCGCCTTCCTCCTCGGCGTCGCCTCGGGACTCGGGATCCGCTACGCCCTCGGCGTGACGTCCGGGCGTGTCGAGGGAAGGGCCCTGGCGGACGGGATCGCACGCGCCGGCGTCGTGCCGGTACGGGTCGTCCGCCTCGATGACGGCACGGAGTCACGATCGTTCGACGACCGGACCTACGAGATCACCTCGGCCGACGGGCGCGTCGCGCGCGCCATCGTGATGGATGCGGACCGGCAGGTCGTGGGAACCGTCTCTCGGCTCTGGCGAGCAGTCCGGCTGCGCGGCGTCGAGGGGAGGTCGATCGTCTCCCTCCGACAGGCGGCCGAGCGCGCCGCGCTCGCCACCTATGCGGCACGGGCAGCAGGGGTGCGGACACCGGCGTTGGTCGGGATGGCCGAGGCCGCGGACTCGATGCTCCTCGTGATCGAGACCGTCGACGGGGCCGTCGCCTTGCGCGATCTGCCAGGGGACGATCTGACGGACGGCCTTCTCGCCGCGCTCTGGGACCAGATCCGGAGACTGCACGCGGCCGGCATCGCCCACCGGGCGCTGACCTCCGCGAGCATCCTGGTCGAGCGAGACGGCGAGCACCGGCGCATCTGGCTGACGGGGTGGGACTCGGCAGACGTCGCCGCATCCGAGCTGTCGCGGCGCATGGACGTGACGCAGATCGTCGCGATGCTCGCGACCCGCGTCGGCGCGACGCGTGCGGTCGACTCGGCCGCCCGTGCCCTCCCCGACGCCGAGGTCGCCGCCGTCGGCCCGCTGCTCCAGACCGTGGTGCTCCCCCGTCAGACCAGGGTCGAGGTCCGCGAACGCCGCGAGGTCCTCGGCGAGGTGCGCGCGGCGCTGGTCGCCCGGATGCCCGGTGCGGACGTCGAGCCACAACGCCTCGTCCGCGTCGGTGCGCGATCCGTCCTGACGGTGGTCCTTCCGGTGGCGGCCGCGATCATCGTGCTGACCTCCGTCAACGTCGACGAGATCTCGACCGCGCTCGCCTCGAGCGACTGGCGATGGGCGGCCGCGGCCTTCCTGCTCGGCCTGGCGACCTTCGTCGGTGCCGGCCTCGCCTTCGCCGCGTTCGCTCCCGTCCGGATCTCGCTCTGGTCGGCGACCCTCGTGCACGCGGTCGGAGCGTTCGTCGGCCTGGTCACCCCCGCGGGCCTCGGTTCGGCGGCGCTCAACCTGAGGATGCTCACGAAGCGCGGCGTGACGATGTCGCTCGCGGTCGCCACCGTGGCGCTCGTCCAGGTCTCCCAGCTCACGGTGACGGTGCTCCTGCTCGTCTTCCTGTCGGTCGTGTCCGGGACGACCACCTCGACACAGTTCGCACCGTCGACGGGGACCCTCGTGCTCATCGCCGTCCTGGCCGCGGCGGCGGGCGCGTCGCTCCTCGTGCCTGCCGTGCGTCAGTGGCTCGTGCGAACCACGCTGCCCACGATCCGACAGACGTGGCCGCGCCTGGTGGAGATCGCTGGGGAGCCTCGCCGTCTCGCCGTCGCCGTGACCGGCAACGTGCTGCTCACGATGGGGTATGTCCTCGCCTTCGACGCGACCCTCGCGGCGTTCGCTCAGCACCTGAGCCTGGTCCAGGTCGCGCTCGTCTTCCTCATCGGCAACACCGCCGGCGCGATCGTCCCGACGCCAGGAGGACTGGGGACGATCGAGGTCGCGTTCATCGGCGGCCTCACCGCGGCAGGGATCAACCCGGGGATCGCGGCGTCGGTCACGATCTTGTTCCGGGTCCTGACCTACTGGCTCCCGATCCCGATCGGCTGGCTGGCCCTGCGTCGGCTCCAGGCCACCGGGGAGCTCTGAGCCCCGGCACGTCTCAGGAACCGACGGCCTGACCCACCCAGGAGGTCACGCGACGAGCCGGAACGCGCCAGTCCGGACCGAGCGTGACGGCGATGACCAGGAGCAGGGTGACCGCGCGCAGCACCCCGAGCCCGGCATCGGTCGGCGTCAACGGGCCGAGGTGGCGCGGGATGTACAGGCCCGCGACGACGACGATGCTCAACCACGGCCAGCGCGTCCT
>DATKTF010000168.1:0-2954 GCA_035531255.1 Cellulomonadaceae bacterium | reverse complement strand
CTCGTGCTCCATCAGGGTGCGCTCGACGCCGTCGTCGACGGCTGGCCCGGGGTCGCCGCCCGATGGTGCGCGGTTCTCGTCTGCTGGCTCGCGGCGTGGCGTGCCAGGTTCGCCCGCGTCGAGATCGTGCTCATCGCCGCGGCGATGACGGCGCAGTCGAGTGGAGACACGCTGATCGGGGTGCAGGCGTTCCGTGGCGTGACGGTTCCCTTCCTCTCGGTCGCCGACGTGGGGTACGTCGTCTTCTACGCAGCGATGCTGATCTCGGTCCTCCTGACGGGCCGCCGGGAGCTCGCCGGGACGGCCTCCTCCGCCTGGCTCGACATCCTCGTCGGCTCCCTCGGCGCCTCGTCCGTCCTGGCGGTCGCGCTGGTGCCCGTGTGGGCGCCGGTTGTCACCGCGCCCACGCTCTCCGACCGGGTGGTCGCCGTTGCGTATCCGCTGCTCGACCTGTTCCTGGTCGCGGCCACGGCCGGCATCGCCGTGGCGCGCGGCCCCCGCGCACGGACGGGCAAGGGCTGGTTGGCCGTCGGGATGGCGTTCTACGCCGGTACGGACGTGCTCTATGCCCTTCAGCGGACCGCCGGAACCTACGTGCCCGGTCGTCTTCTGGACGTCGGCTGGGTCGTCGCCCTGGCCATGATCGCGCTCTCCGCCGACCGTGCCGCCCGCCCGCATGTCGTGGTGCACGCCGAGCACCGCGATCCGACGACGAGGTGGTCTGCGCTGGCCGTGAGCACCGCCGCCACGGCTGCCGCCGTCGCCGTCCTGGTGCTGGGAACGCGCACCACCGTGTCCTCCCTCGCCGTCACGCTCGCCGCCGGAACGCTCGTCACCGCGACGATCCGGACCCTCGTCGCCTACCGGCGGCTGGCGCTCATGGCGCACCTGCGCCGACTCGAGTCCACCACCGACCCCCTGACCGGGCTGGCGAACCGGCGCGCCCTGGTCGCCGAGGCGCACCTGCGGTTCAACCGGCACGGAGCCACGAGCCGCGCGTTGCTGCTCCTCGACCTCGACAAGTTCAAGGAGGTCAACGACGCGCTCGGCCACCACGCGGGCGATCAGCTGCTCATCGAGGTCGCCGACCGGATGCGCCACCACCGTCGCCCCGGCGACGTCGTCGCGCGCCTGGGTGGCGACGAGTTCGCCGTTCTCCTCGAGCACACCGACCGCACCCAGGCGCTCGTCGTCGCGAACGAGCTGTGCGCGGCGCTCGCGGAGCGCGTGTCCGTGGGCGGCGAGGAGCTCACGCCAGGTGTCAGCATCGGTGTCGCGGTCTTCCCCGCCGACGGCGACGACCTGAGCGCACTGCTCCGCAAGGCCGACGTCGCGATGTACCAGGCGAAGGTCACCGGAGGCGGGTGCCGGCTCTACGACGCAGCAACCGTGGGCTGACCGGGGACGGTCCGGGCCGGGCTCGAGCAGCCGTGTACGAATGTCCCGAATCTGAGGACACGCGGTGGTGGGGTGCTGTGCGGCGTCGCGCACGGTCGAGGAGTCGTGTCGGTGGCTCCCGGCGGAGCTCGACGACGCGGCGGGCGGGTGCCTCGCTACCTCTGCTTCGCGGCGCGGCGGAGCAGGAAGTCCTCGAACCCGGGTGCGGTGTAGAAGTAGCGACCCTTGCCGTGGCGGTAGAGGACGTTGGACTTCACGAGGCGCCCGAGCAGCACGTTGACGTTCCCCGCCGACTTCGGGGACCGGCCCGCCAGCTCGCCGGCGAGCAGTGGTGGGTACTGGCAGGTCGCCGCATCCCCGAGGAGGTCCTGCTCGGCGGGGGTCAGCGAGTCGACGCGTGGCGCGTAGAAGTCAAGATCCAGGCGGCGGTAGATCTCGCCGCTGATGGTCGCGAGCAGTTCCGTGGTGAGCGTCTGGTCCTCGGCGTACGTGGCGGCATCCCACAGCTCGGCCCCCCATAGCTGGATGAAGTACGGGTACCCCTCCACGGTGCGCAGGACCTCGTCGACCAGCGCGTCCGTGGCGGTGCGGCCGGTGCCTGTCAAGGGTGCCGTGAACGCCAACCGTGCTTCGGCGTCCGGCAGCGAGCTGACCTCGTCGCCCCGGAACATCCGCTCCGAGTACGTCCGTGCCTCGAGCAGGTTGATCGTCAATGTCGGCAACCCGCACAGCACGAGCGCTACCGGGAAGCCCTGGCGTTGCAGCACGGACACGGCCGCCAGCAGCATGGACATCGGATGCCCGCCGTCGCGGGACTTCTCGTCCGCGAGGATCTGCGCCTCGTCGAACAGCAGCACCACCCCTCGGCGCCCCACGCGGGTGGCGGCGGCGACCGTCTCGGCGAGCAGCTCTGCCAGGGCGGTGGTACGGGTGGCGAGTTCCCCGCCGAGAGACCACTCGAAGCCGTCGACGGACACTGACATGCTGCGGCGCGCGGCACCGACCAGCCCGCCGACGGCTTCCTTGAGCCGGTACGTGGTGGACATCGCCGACTTCAGGCGTTCCAGGTGAGCACCGAGCAGCGCAGTCAGCCGGTCGTCGCCGTTGTGGCGCGGCTCGAGCTCAAGCAGGACGGTCGCCCACCCGTCGTCGGTGGCGACCTCGTCGAACCGTTGGAGCAGGACCGTCTTGCCGACACCGCGAAGGCCGGTGAGTCGCAAGTTGGCGGGAATCTCCGGAGCGGCGGCGAGGATCGTCTGGAACCGTCGGATCTGCATGTCACGTCCGGCCAGGAGGGCGGGTTGCAGGCCGACACCTGGGCGGTAGGGGTTCCTCGCGGCGGGTCCGGCTCCGGCTGTTGGCACCTAACAAACATTACAGCGACACTGTAAGGTGCGCCAGGCCGGGACGCGAACTGTCGTCGGTGCACAGGGGCGTCGGGCAGTCCGGCCGGCCCACGCTGCCTAACCCTCCGCGGGCAGCAGGTGCCGGATCACCGACGGCTGGTCGGTGAAGGCGCGCATCCGCAGGTCGAGCTCGCGGTCGTAGCCGGTGAG
>DATKTF010000167.1:0-2254 GCA_035531255.1 Cellulomonadaceae bacterium | reverse complement strand
ACTGTAGGACGGCGTCGAGACCGGCCGGTGCGCCGTCACTCGGCCCCGCGCGAGAGCGAACCGGGCCACCACGCGCGACGGCCGAGGTCGTGCACGAGAGCCGGGACGAGGACGCTCCGCACGACGAGGGTGTCGACCAGGACGCCGAACGCCACGATGAACGCGAGCTGCGCCAGGAACAGCAGCGGGATCACGCCGAGCGCCGCGAACGTCGCCGCGAGCACGATGCCGGCCGAGGTGATCACCGAACCGGTCACCGCGAGCCCACGCCTGACGCCGGCGCGCGTGCCGACCTCGGCGGCCTCCTCTCGCACGCGTGTCATGAGGAAGATCGAGTAGTCGACGCCGAGCGCCACGAGGAAGCAGAACGCATAGAGCGGTACAGCTGGATCCGCACCGGGGAACCCGAACACGTGGTTGAAGAGGATCGCCGCGACCCCGAGGGTCGCCGCGAACGAGAGGACGTTCGCCGCCATCAGCAGCACCGCCGCGACGACGGACCGCAGCAGCAGCATCAGGATGAGCAGGATGACGAGGAGCACCGCGGGGACGATCACCCGCAGGTCCCGCTCACCGCTCAGCTGGGAGTCGAGCGACTGTGCCGCCACCCCGCCGACGAGCGAGCCCGGCGACGCCGCGTGCACCGCCGATCGCAGATCGCGCACGGTGGCGACAGCGGCCTGCGTGTCCGACGCCGCGGCCGTCACGACGTCGATGCGGACCCGTCCGTCGACCACGATCGGTGGCGCGCCGGTCGGAGCGCTTCCCGGCGGTCCGGCGGTCGCCGCACTCACGACGGTGGCCGACGCGACCCCGGGCGTCTTGAGGGCCGCTGCGAGCACCGCGGGCTGGTCGGCGACAGGGGCCACCACGAACGACGGCTGGACGAGCCCCGCCTCGAAGTGTCTGGCCAGCACCTTCTCCCCCGCGACCGCGTCGACCTTCGTGAGGAACATGTCCGTCTGGCTGGTGCCGGTCGCGTGCAACGTCGGCAGGAAGGCCGCCCCGGCGACGAGCACGAGAGCGGTGACGACCCAGGCCCCGCGGGCACGGCGACCGACGAGCGCCGCGACCCGGGTCCAGAGCCCGGTCTCGACCGCACGGTCGTGACCGGGCCGTGGGATCCGCGGCCAGAAGTAGAACCGCGCCCTTGCCCCTCCGACGAGGAGCAGCGCCGGAAGGAAGGTCATCGCCGCGAGGTACGCCGAGGCGATGCCGATCGCGGCCACCGGTCCCAGGCTGCGGTTGGATGCGAGGTCGGACAGCAGGAGGCAGAGGAGCCCGACGGCGACGGTTCCCGCGCTCGCCGAGATCGGTGCGATGGAGGCACGGAGGGCCCGGCGCATCGCGTCGTACGTGCCGTCCACGCGGCGCAGCTCCTCCCGGTAGCGCGCGACGACGAGCAGCGAGTAGTCGACCGCGGCCCCGACGACCAGGATCGACAAGATCCCTTGTGCCTGACCGTTCAGGACCAGGACCCCGTGCAGCGCGAGCTCGTACACCACGAGGCCGGCGAGACTGAGCCCGAACACCGCCGTGAGCATGACGACGAACGGCAGCAGCGGTGAGCGGTACACGAGGACGAGGATCAGGAGCACGGCGACCAGCGCGACGAGCAGCAGGATGCCGTCGATCCCACCGAACGCGTTGACGAGGTCCGCGACGAACCCGGCGGGTCCGGTGACCCAGCTCTGCAGACCCGCCGACGCCAGGGTCGTGCTCGCCGCGGCGCGCACCCCGGCCACGAGCGCCGTCGTGACTCCCGTGCCGTCCGCCAGCAGCGTCCCTGCGGATGCGGACGTGATCGGGATGATCACGAGGAGTGCCTGGCCGTCCTGCGACGGTGTGACGACCGGCACCCCGGTGAGCACAGCACCCACGGTGGCAGGATCCCCGGGGCCGGCGCCGGCGAGCGGCAGACGCGAGATCCCGGCGGCGAAGGCACGCACGGTGGAGATCTGCGACGCCGTCACTGGCCCGGTCGCCGGGGTCACGACCAGGAGCGCGGGCAGGGTCTTCGTGTCGACGAACGCCTCGCCCAGCACCCCGGCGCGGGTAGACTCCGCGCTCGACGGGAGGAACGCCGCGGCGTCGTTCGTCTGGACGGTGCTCAGCTTCCCCTGCGCCATTCCCCCGAACGACCCGACCCCGAGCCAGACCACGAGCGCGACGACGACGAGCATGGCGCGGAGCACGGCGCCTCGCGAATTCCTCAGCATGCTGAGTATCATGGGGGACGAGGCCGAGCGTGGCA
>DATKTF010000166.1:0-4293 GCA_035531255.1 Cellulomonadaceae bacterium | reverse complement strand
GGTCTGCACCTGACACCCCTGCCTGCGACGGTCCCACCGCACCAGCACGAGACGTTGCCGTGGACGTCAGCCAGTGGCCGCCGGCCCGAGATCGACACCTACGAAGCGGCCGTCCCCCCGTTCATCGCCGACCTGAACCTGACGGTGTCCGCCGCGACCCTCGAAGTCGCACGCCAGGCGGCAGTGGACGTCGCGGTGCTCGAACGCACCTACGCCGGGCAGGTCTCCACGCTAGAACCGTTCCTGTTGCGCACCGAAGCGATCGCCTCCTCCCGCATTGAGGAAGAGCTGACCACCGTCGACCAGCTCGCCCGCGCCCAGTACGGGATCCGCGCCGGCAAGACGGCCCGCACGGTGAAGGGTGCGATCGACGGTCTGAGCCTCATGGTCGAGCGTGCCAGCGGCGGTGTGGACCTGGACGCCATCCTCGCCGCGCACCGGCCGCTGATGGCTGACGACGTTGACGAGAAGTGGGATGCCGGGAAGCTTCGCACCGTGCAGAACTGGATCGGCGGATCGAACCGGTCGCCTCGCGGCGCGGTCCACGTTCCGCCGGCACCGGGGCGCGTGCCTGAGCTCATGGACGACCTGGTGGCCTTCATGCGCCGCACGGACATCGACCCGGTCGTGCAGGGCGCTGTCGCGCACGCCCAGTTCGAGTCGATCCACCCGTTCACCGACGGCAACGGTCGTGTCGGCCGGTCGATGATCAACGCACTGTGGCGTTACCGGGGCATGACCCGGGAGATGGCGGTGCCGGTGGCGTCAGCGATCGTCGCGGACCGCGACCGGTACTTCCAGCTCGTCAACGACTACCGCGGCGGGGACGTCGAACCGTTGGCGGTGTTCCTCGGGGACGCGGCGTCGCGGTCCGCCGGCGAAGCGTCGGTGTCCGCTGAACGACTCATCGGCTTGCCCGCGCAGTGGCAGGAGCGGGTCCACGCCCGGGCGGGCTCCGCGGCGGCGGCCCTGCTGCCGCTCCTGACCCGGCACCCGATCATTGACGCTGGGGACGTCATGCGGCTGACGAGGGCGTCGCAGCCGCGCGCGTACGCGGCGATCGAGCGCCTTGAGGAGGCTGGTGTCCTTCGGCGGATCACCGAGTCGAAGCGCGACATGGCGTGGGCGGCCGGTGACGTGCTGGACGAGGCCGACCTGATGGTCGACCGGTTGCGGTTCGCCTGAGCCGCCGCCGCGCTGCCGGGCCGGGGACGAGCGGCCCGGACTGGGTTCGGAGGTCGCGACGATTGCCGCCGTTATTGCCCGGGTGCAGGTGCTCACGCGGAGTCGGTCCGTGCTTCGCAGCTTCCCGGGGCCTACCCGCGGACGGTGCGCGACTGCTTGAACTGGCGGATCAGGTTCGCAGAGAACGCGGCGCGCAAGGGCAATGCGGTGGCGCCCTGCCCCGGGATTGTGAGAAGGCACCGCACCTGCTCGGCCCCCTCCACCGTGGTCGTCAGCACGAAGAGGTCCGGGTCGCATGCCAAGTCCTCGACCCGCTCCCACGGAAGGCGAAGAAGGAGCCGGCCCGCGCCGACGACCATGAAGACCGCCTCAGTGCTGAGCGCGACCTCGACCTGCTCGGTGCCATCCCAGCCGTAGAGCCAGTCCACCCGCTGCTGCGGGCCGTAGCGACGTTCGATCGGCCGCCAGACCTCGTCGGCGCGGCGGGCGGTGTGACGCTTCGCCGAGGCGCGCATCAAGGCCATGAGCACGCCGACGCCGACGACAACACCGAGGACGACCGTTAGCCAGGTGGACATACCGCCATGATGCCGCTCGGGGAGGCGGCCTGGGCGTGGTTCGCCGCACATCTACCGGGCATGACCCTCGAGAGCTACCTGGCAGGGCAGGCCTGGACGTTCGCTCGCACCGCACGTGCCGTCATCGTCGCGACGCTCGCAGCAGCAGGCACGTTCGTGTTCCTCTGCTGCGCGGTGGCCGCGGCGTTCGAGCTCGAGAGCGACGGGCCCACCCCGAACGTCCCCCTCCTGGTGGTGCTGTTCGCCGGCGCCGCCTTCGCAGTGTGGATGCCGGTGGTCGCGGCCCGCGCGATGTACCGCCACCGCACCCGGTGAACGCCCCTCCGCGTGTGCGCCCCGCCACCGGCCTGCCGCACATCTGCAAGCCATGAGCACCAAGGTCCACAATGGGTACCGCCTGGCCGCAGGCACCGACCCCTTCGCCTTCATCGCTTCCGCGCGCGCCGTCCTGGACCCTGTCCGGGACCGTCTGGACGCCCGGATCCTCGCCACCGCCGCCACCGCGCTCATGGACGCCGCCACCCGGGACGGCGCCGACTACCCGCAGTCAGCCCTCACGGTGGCTTACCTCGCGCACGACGACGAGCAGTCCAAGTTCGCCAAGACCGACCGGCGGGAGAACCCGAACAGGTTCGAGCTCGTGATCGTCGCCGACACGCAGACCGGTCGCGCCGGTGTGCTCATCTACGTCGAGCGCCCCGAGCTGGTTGACGCGTTCGAGGCCCTGGACGCGGTCGAGCCGTACCCGTACTGGAACAACAGCGACCAGCCCGACGACGTCACCGACGCCGAATGGGACCAGCGGCGCGACTTCTGGGGCCGGACCGTCGGGTCCAGGCCGCCAGCCGAGCGGGGCCTGTCGTGGAGGCTGCGCGGCGCGTACGACACCGGGATGATCTCCCTGACCGGTGCGTTCTCTGGCGTTGTCAGCCCGCTCGTCGTGGCTGAGGCCCCCAGCGCGGACGACCGAGCACGGGGCCTCGCCCAGCTGGCCGTCGCCAATGCCGCCATCGTCGGGTACACCGAAGCGCGCGACCTGATGCGGATCGTCTCGAGCACCATGCGCACCTCCCGGTACCCCGAGGTCGTCGAAGCCGCCAAGGCGCTGCTCATCGACATCGGACCGGACACCTTCACCGGTGGTCCGATCGCCCTGATCGCCGACATCGACGCCAAGCGTGCCCAGTTCACGGCCGCCGCCCACGCCGCCGGCGCGGCACTCGCCAAGGGGGCAACGTCGTGACCATCAGGCCTGCGCGCGTCCAGGATCACCGGTGCCCGTCGTGCGGGGCCTCACGGCGCCGAGCGTGCACCACCACTGGCGGGCTGCCGCGCCTGATCTCCCACCGGTCGCGCCGGGCTCGGTTCCGCGACGCGACGCGCGGACCACGCCGCTACGTCCTGAACCGCCCGGACCCCCAGTTCGGGATGGCTGCCGGGACCGTCCTGGTGTGCGAGCCGTACTGGCTGGACCCCGCGGTCAAGGTCACCGTCCTGTACCGCGAATCGCACCGGTGGAACCCCGGCTGCAACCTCTACTGGGACCAGGTGACCGAGATTTGTGGTCCCGCCGGCGCCGTTCGCGAACAGCGGGTCCCCGCGTGAAGGCCGCAGACGTGGTGACCGCGGTGCGCCGACGGCACGGGGCCGAGACTGACAGCATCGGACCCGAATGGGCCGCGCTCGGGGAGCTTGCCGCCGGGGAGTGGGGCGCCGCCCGGCGCGCCGACCTGTTCCTGGTCCGCGCATGGTCCGCTCGCCCCAAGGGACGCGAACGGATCCTGGTGGAGGTCAAGGTCTCTCGCTCAGACCTGACCGACGAGCTCGCCCGGCCAGAGAAGATGGCGGTCTTCGCCGCCCACGCCCACCGGGTCTTCTTCGCCACACCCGCGGGCCTGGTCAAAGACACCGACAACCTCGGTGACGGTGTGGGCCTGATCGAAGTGCACCCCACCGGCACCACCCGACTGGTCCGCACGTCGGTGCGGCGAACCGACCCGGAACCCCTGCCCGAGCACGTGGTCGTGGAGGTGTTCCGTCGTGCCGCGCGGGCCGAAGCACGGGTACGCACCGCAGCCGGGTCCGACGGCCCCTGCAGCCCAGATCGTGGCCCTGCGCGCGAGCCCCGCGACCGCGGAACGCGCCGAGTGGACCGCGCGGCAGGCTTCCAGTCGTGACGCCGGCCGCCTGCGCGACTGGCTCCAAGCGGTCGGTGGCGCTGGCGGGATGACCTGCAAGTGCGGGGGACCGCTGCGACCCTCCCGGGACCGCCACACCTACGGGTCAGGTCACGCTGACGGGACCCCGTGCCCGTTTCGGTGGGTCGAACCCGACTACGACGCCCTGGCCGTGCGTCTCGGGCTGATCGACGTCGGGGAAGCCCTCGCCTCCCGAGCGCGGCGCCCTATCGTGGCCACGTGGCTGACGAGAGCGAACCCGACCCGGAGCAGGAACCTGAACCGAGCGAACCGAAGGCCGCGGCGCGGCCAGCGTCACGTCCGCTCGGCGCCGGGTTCGCCGGTCTGCAGAT
>DATKTF010000165.1:0-5639 GCA_035531255.1 Cellulomonadaceae bacterium | reverse complement strand
ACGGTCCGGGGCGATCGGCCTGTGCTTCCCGGACTTCGACGGCATCGACGAGTTCGACCCGCTGATGTTCTCGACGGGGCCCGTCTCCGTGACGCTGGACCCTGCTGCCGACTTCGAACCGACGGGCGACCTGTACACGAGCGAGGTGATGCGCGGCACCGAGATCGAGGCGTGGCGACACGGTGTAGCGGTGACGATCGCCGTCGCTCGCGGGTCGCGCGGACCCGCGATCTTCGAGAACCTTGCGGGCCGGGTCGACGGGATCGTGACGCTCGCGCGCACGATGCCGGACGACCTGCTCGCGCGGATCGCGCGCCGGATCCCGGTCGTCGTGATCGCGGGGCCGCGCACGGATGACGAGTACGACCACATCAGCACCGATGGGAACGCCGGGATGCGGGTGATGACCGAGCACGTGATCACCGCGCACGGCATCACCGACCTGGCCTTCATCGGTGGACCGTCGGACTCGCCCGACGCCCGGGACCGCTTCGACGGGCACCGTGAGGCGCTGCGCTCCGCAGGCCTGCGCGTACCGCGGGCACCGAGGATGCGGGGTGACTTCACCCGGTCGCAGGGCCGCGCGATCGGCCGGGCGTTGCTCGCCGAGGGAGACCTGCCGCGGGCACTGGTGTGCGCGAACGATCAGACGGCGCTCGGTGTCCTCGACGCACTGACCCGGGCGGGCGTGCGGGTCCCCGAGGACGTCGTGATCACGGGTTTCGACGGCATCGACGCGACGCAGCTCTCGCTCCCGCGCGTGACGACGGTACGGCAGCCCATGCTCGAGCTGGGGCGCGCCGCGGTGGACACCCTGCTGCGCCGACTGAGCGATCCCCAGCTGGCCCCCGAGTCGCGCACGTTGCCGGTGCACATCCTGCTCCGGGAGAGCTGCGGATGCCTTCCCGAGGCGTCGCGAGGCTGACGCCAGGTCGTTCCCGAGGGTCCACGCGCCGTGGATCCGCCGCGGGTCCGCTTTCGCCGACGCAGTTGCGCGATCGCGATGTATGCGCATACATTGGATCCATGCGCGGAGCACTGCTGCTCGTGCGCCGGAGCGGCGCCTTGCGCGACTCCCGTGACGATGACGACACAAAGGAGAAGGACGCCATGACACATGGCTCCACGCGGGCGCCACGGCGCCTCGCCGTGATCATCGGGGCAGGCCTTGCCGCCACCCTGGTCATCAGCGGATGCTCGGCCTCCGTCAAGCCGACGGGCTCGGCCTCGAGCGGGACCGGATCGCTGCTGGTCGCCGCCGACAACGGCTCACCCACGTTCACGCGCAACTTCAACCCGTTCTCGCCGAGCAAGCGCACCACCGCGAACATCATCTACGAACCCCTGTTCGTGATGAACACGCTCGACGGCAAGCTCGTCCCCTTCCTGGGGACCAGCTACGCGCAGCCGGACGCCAAGACGATCGTCGTCGACATCCGCCAGGGCGTGAAGTGGTCCGACGGTCAGGCCTTCAGCGCCGCCGACGTCGTGTTCACCTACGAGCTGCTCAAGAAGTTCCCCGCGCTCGACACGACCGGTGTGTGGCAGCACCTCGCGAGCATCGAGGCCACCGGCTCGAAGGTCACGATGCACCTCACGTCCGACGACGTGCCGGCCGCCGGCATCGTCCTGCAGATCCCGATCGTCTCGCAGCACCTGTGGAAGGACGTGGCCGACCCGGTCAGCGCGACGGACGAGAAGCCGGTCGGGACCGGCCCGTACACGCTCGGCACCTTCGGACCGAACGAGTACAAGCTCGAGAAGAACCCGACCTACTGGCAGGCCGACAAGGTCGCCGCGACCGAGCTCGTCCTGCCTGCGGCGAACACGCAGCTCGACGTCGTGAACAACGGCTACGACTGGGCGTACGCGTTCATGTCGGACGTCCAGAACACGTGGGTCAAGGCCGGCAAGGGCAACACGTACTGGTTCCCGCCGGGCGGCACGATCAGCCTCCTGCCGAACCTCACGAAGGCGCCGTACAACGACGTGAACTTCCGCAAGGGGCTGTCGGCGGCGCTCGACCGCAGCTCGATTGCCAACGTCGCCGAGGAGGGTTACGTGCAGGCTGCGGGCCAGTCGGGCCTGCTCCTGCCGAACCAGAAGGCGTGGCTCAACCCTGCTCTGCCCGACGGTGGAGCGATCACGCAGGACACCGCGGCTGCGGCCGGCTTCTTCGCGAAGGCCGGGTACACGAAGAAGGGTGACACGCTCGTCGGCGCAGACGGCAAGCAGCTCACGATCGCGATCACGACGGCCAACGGGTGGACCGACTGGCTGCGTGGCGTCCAGGAGGTGCAGAAGGAGCTCCAGGCGGTCGGCATCGCGGTGACGATCAACCAACCGCAGCCGGCGGCCTACCAGCAGGCGATCCAGAACGGTGACTTCGACCTCGCGATGGGGTCGTTCGGCGGGACCGGCTCGGTCTACCAGGACTTCAACACCCTGCTGAGCAGCGAGTTCCTCAAGCCCGTCGGCACGAGCACCACGGCGAACTTCCAGCGGTTCTCCGACCCGAAGGTCGACGCCCTGCTCGCAGAGCTCAAGGTGACGATCGACCCTGCCAAGCAGAAGGACATCGCGAACCAGCTCGAGCAGGCGATGTATGACCAGGTACCCGTGATCTCGATGTTCTACGGCGGCCTGTGGGGCCTGTTCTCCGACAAGAGCTTCACCAACTGGCCGACCAAGGACAACCCCTACGCGACCCCGGCGACCTGGGGCAACAATCCTCTGCTCGTCCTGACGAACATCAAGCGCGTCGGCAGCTGACGGTCCTGACCCGTTCGCGGGTGGGACGGCGCACGCGTCGTCCCACCCGCGACCTGGTCGCACTCCGGCCCGGCAGGCGACCCCGTTCCCCGTACCCCCACCTCCGATGAAGGCGAGCAGATCGTGCGGTACATCCTGCGCAAGCTCGGCTTGCTGGTCCTCACGGCGTGGGCCGCGATCACCCTGAACTTCCTGCTCCCTCGGCTCATGCCGGGTTCACCGGCCGACGCGGCCCTCGCGAAGCTGGCCCAGGCGGGCCCGGTGAGCCCCGCGACGAGAGCCGCGATCGAGGCCCAGCTCGGTGTGCCGACCGGCGGGGTCTGGTCCCAGTACGTGCAGTACCTGGGCAACGTCGTCCACCTCGACTTCGGGGTCTCCTACACGTTCTTCCCCCAGAGCGTCTCGTCCCTCGTGACCTCGGCGCTGCCCTGGACGCTCGTCATGGTCGGCCTCGTCACGATCCTCGCGTTCGTCATCGGGACGCTCGTCGGGGTGCTCGCGGCCTGGAAGCGCGGCACGTGGCTCGATGCGCTGCCCACGCTCAGCGGGACGTTCACCTCGGCGTTCCCGTACTTCTGGACCGCGCTGCTGCTCGTGTTCTTCCTCGGCTACGTGCTGAGGTGGTTCCCGACGTCGGGGGCCTACGGCGCGTCGGCCTCGCCGAACCTCAGCGGCTCGTTCCTCCTCGACGCGGCCTACCACGCGATCCTGCCCGCGCTGACGATCCTCATCACGTCGCTCGGCGGATGGATCCTCGGGATGCGCAACACCATGATCAACACACTCGGTGACGACTACGTGACGTTCGCCGAGGCCAACGGCCTGCGCAGCCGAACGGTCGCCCTGCGGTACGCCGCACGCAACGCGATCCTGCCGAGCCTGACCGGCTTCGGCCTCGCGCTGGGCGGCGTCGTGGGCGGGTCGCTGCTCGTCGAGCGCGTCTTCAACTACCCCGGGGTGGGGTACCTGCTCTACAACGCGGTGACCAACCAGGACTACCCGCTCATGCAGGCCCTGTTCCTGATGATCACCGTCAGCGTTCTGATGGCGAACTTCATCGTCGACATCCTGTACGGCTTCTTGGACCCGAGGACACGGCGATGACGACGCAAGCGATGCTCCCAGAGCCGACCGGCGCCCCCCGACGCGACGTCGAATCCACCGTCGTCCCCACGCTGCGGGGCCCCGCGTCTCCGTGGCGGGTGCTCACCCGAGCCGTCGCGACCATCTGGAGCAACAAGAAGGCTCGGCTCGGGGTCGTGGTCCTGGGCGTCTTCGTCCTGCTCGCGGTGCTCGCGCCGCTCGTCGCCCCCTACGGGGCGTCCCAGAACGGCTTCGGGCGTAACGAGCCGGGCAGCGCTGCGCACTGGTTCGGGACGACCGCGGCGGGCGAGGACGTGCTGTCCCAGGTCATCTTCGGCGCACGGATCTCGGTGCTCGTCGGGTTCGTCGCCGGAGCGTTGTCGACGCTCGTCGCGGTGCTCGTCGGGCTCTCGTGGGGCTACGTCCGCGGGCCGCTCGCCGACGTCATCAACTTCGTCGTCAACCTCTTCCTGGTGATCCCGGGGCTGCCGCTCATGATCGTCGTCGCGGCCTACCTGCAGGGCGGCGGGTTGACGATGATCATCTTCGTCGTCGTCATCACCGGCTGGGCCTGGGGTGCGCGCGTCCTGCGCTCGCAGACCCAGTCCCTGCGCGGGCGTGACTTCGTGACCGCGGCGCAGTTCGCGGGCGAGGGCGCGTGGCGCATCGTCTTCCGCGAGATCCTGCCGAACATGACCTCGCTCATCGCGGGGAGCTTCTTCGGTGCCGCGACCGCCGCGATCCTCGCAGAGGCCGGGCTGTCGTTCCTCGGCGTCGGAGACACCACGACGGTGAGCTGGGGCTCGATGCTCTTCTGGGCGCAGAACTCCAACGCGATCCTCACCGGTCAGTGGGTGCTGCTCTTCGCGCCCGGGCTGTGCATCGCGCTGCTCGCGACCTCGCTCACCCTCATCAACTTCGGGGTCGACGGACTGTCGAACCCCCGACTGCGGGAAGGAGCGGGTCGATGAGCCTGCTGGAGGTCACCGACCTGTCGGTCGTGTACGAGCCGCGCGGAGCGGCGCCCACCTACGCCGTCTCCGGCGCCACGTTCGCGCTCGAGCGTGGCGAGTTCGTCGGTCTGGTGGGGGAGTCGGGATCCGGGAAGTCGACCCTCGGCTTCGCGATCACGCGCCTGTCCAAGCCCCCCGCCCGTATCTCGACGGGGCGCATCCTGTTCGACGGCCGGGACATCGCCGGCCTCGAGCACGAGGAGCTCCGGCGTCAGCGTCAGGGCGGCTTCGCGATGGTGCTGCAGTCGGGCATGAACGCGCTCAACCCGGTCCGCAGCATCCGCGACCACTTCGGTGACATCTTCGCGGCGCACGGCCACGTGCCGCGTGACAAGCGGCTCGCCCGGGCCCGCGAGCTCGTCGACAAGGTCGAGCTGCCTGCCTCGGTGCTGGACCGCTACCCCGGCGAGCTCTCGGGCGGGATGCGGCAGCGCGTCTCGATCGCGCTCGCGCTCTCGCTCGAGCCGCAGCTCATGGTGTTCGACGAGCCGACGACGGCGCTCGACGTGCTCGTCCAGCACGCCGTGATGAACACGATCCGCGAGCTGCAGCGCTCGGAGAGCTTCACGGCGCTGCTCGTGAGCCACGACCTCGGCGTCGTGCTCGAGTCGACGTCACGGGTCATGGTCATGCACGACGGCGTGATCGTCGAGGACGCCCCCGCCGCCCAGATCCTGCACGCACCGCAGCACGAGTACACCAAGATGCTGCTCAGCCACTACGCGGACCCCCGCGCCGAGGTCGTCGAGCTGCCCGGCCTCGCCGTGCGCG
>DATKTF010000164.1:0-2134 GCA_035531255.1 Cellulomonadaceae bacterium | reverse complement strand
GGTCCGCTCACCGCGGCGCAGCTCGACGCGTTCGTGGGGCCACGGCACTGCGCGCTCCACCTGACCAAGATCAGCGACGAGGCAGCCCACCACTCGGGGCCGCGCGTTGCCGCCCCTGCTCGCCGTTGAGCCGGGACGTCGAGTCTGGCCCCTGAGCAGGGCATCGGTGGCGGGCCACCGCCCGGGCCGCTACAGGTAGCGCAGCGGGTCGAACTCGGCCAGCGGGATGATCCGCAGGCGAGGCAGCTGGACGTTGAACGCCTGGACGTCGTGCTCGAGGTCGAACGTCTGCAGACCCTGTGCCGAGAGCTGGTTGAGCGAGGAGCTCGTGAACTCGCGGAAGGCGAGGAGGCCGACGCGTCGGTCCTCGCCGTCGAGCAGCTGCTCCATCTCGGGGACGAAGTCGCCGTCGTGGCTCGCGAGCAGCACGTCGCCCGGGTGGTCGACCAACGCGGTCAGCATCCGCTTGATGCCGATGTCGACGACCTTCTCGTACGACTCACCGGCGAGCGGGATCGGCTGGAAGCCGATCGCGAGCAGCGCCTGGACGAACGCCATCGGCATCGTGCCGGACGATGCGTTCAGGAAGAACAGACCCTTGACCGGCTGTCCCCAGGTGCGTGACGCGAAGTCGAGCACGCGCTCCCAGCGTGGACGCTGTTCGGGGGACGGGCGGCCGTTGAGGATCGACGAACCCAGCGTCGCGTCGATGTTCTCGCCGTCGACGAGGACGTAGGTGGTACGCCCGGGAGCCTGCTCGTCGGTCTGCACGGTGCCAGTTAACCACCGCACCTCGGCGACGGGCCGTCACGTCCTGGCACGCGCGGCCGCGGCCAGCTTGACGACCGTCGACCAGTTCCTCGCGGTCCCGGGGCCGAGAGCCCGCCCGAGGACCGCCGGGGTCAGGGCCGAGTGGCCGATGTCGATCGGGTACCACGTGTAGCTGACGCCGTCGTGCCACTGCATCTGCTCGGGTCCGTGCCGGGCAGGGTCGAAGGCCGCGATCTGGTGCGCGGTCGGCGGCTCGAGGTACCACGTGACGACGAGGTGCGCCGGGTCGTCGGCGGCCTGGGCGGGGAACGGGTTGGCGGCGATGATCTCCTCGAGACCCTCGGCCGGGATGACGACCGTGTCGATGTCGCGACCGAACGACTTCCGAAGCCCGCGCCGCAACCGCGCGCCGACCGCCGCGGCGCCGCCCGCCTCGTCTGCGGCATCGAGCACGACGTTCCCGCTGTTCAGGAGCGTGGTGACGCCCGTGCCGCCCGCGTCCGTCGCGATCCGTCTCAGCTCGGTCATCGGGACGCGGGTGCTCGCCGAGACGTTGATCCCACGGAGCAGCGCGATGAAGGTCGCCATCGCGACATTCTCGGTGCCCGACGGCGTGAATGCGACCCGGGTCAGGATCGGGGTACGGCTGGTCCTCCCCCGGGGATGTCGTGGAGAATCATGCCTGCGCATGGATGCACGCGGAGGTGGTCGCGGTCAGGAGGCGGAGTTGTCGATGATGCCCGAGCCCGAGCCCGAGCCCGAGCCCGAGACAGGACAGGACCCGGAGCAGGCGGACGCCCGCTCCGCGAGCGAGGCCTGGGAGTCCCTCTTCCGGGCGCAGGTCACCGTGATGAGACGGTTGCAGGCCGACCGGATCTGGGACGAGCTGTCGATGCGCGAGTACGACGTGCTCTTCACGCTCTCGCGCGCACCCGGGCAACGGCTGCGGCTGCGCGACCTCAATCGCAGCATCCTGCTCAGCCAACCGAGCCTGAGTCGGCTTGTCGAGCGGCTCGAGCAGGCGGGTCTCGTCGAACGGTGCGCCGCTGTCGAGGACGCGCGTGGCACGACGGTCCGCCTGACCTCCGACGGTGCGGCGCTGCAGCGAGAGGTGGGGCGCCGACACGTCCGGACGATCCACCGATACGTCGCGGGTGCGCTGAGCTCGAGCGAGCTCGCGGTGCTGACGCACCTCACCGAGAAGCTGCGGCGCGCGCAGGAGGACATCCTGGAGGAGCCTGCGGACGGTCCGGGCTGACGCGCGGCGAGGTCAGGTCTGGGCGAGGACGTCGACCACGCTCGCGACGGCGGGCACGTCACCGGATGTCGGCAGCAGCACGAGCACCCTGCTGCCGACCGGCAC
>DATKTF010000163.1:0-3847 GCA_035531255.1 Cellulomonadaceae bacterium | reverse complement strand
GACCGCCCAGTCGTCGAGCCGGTGCGAGACGGTCGTGGAGATCGACACCTGACGCGCGTGGTTCACGGCCACCTGCTCGAGACCCGCACGGGTGACCGCGTTCTGCGCGAGGACCGCGCGAGGATCGGCGGAGAACCCGTCCGCGAGCGCCTGCAACGTGACCGGTGTCAGCACGGCCGCCTCCTCTCCGTGCTCGGCGTGGTCGGTCGCGGCGGGAGAGATCGTGCTGGTCATGTGCCGGTTCACTCGATTCTTCGGTCGATGCGGGGAGGGTGGCTCCGCGGGGCGGTTTCCACCCTAGACCCGGCGATCCGAGGTCCCCACGGCGTGCCGGCGGTCAGAGCTCCTTGCGGCGGAACAGCATCGCCGCGAGCGCCACGAGCGCGACGGACAGCACGAGAGACGTGACGACCGGCCAGAGGGGCTCCGCCGCCGCGCCCGCGGCGAGGGTCGTCGCCTGCGTGGGCAGACCCGCAGGCGAGTACGACCCGAGCGGCTTCCAGATCGACGCGATCGAGGCGAGCGCGTACACGCCGAGACCCGCCCCTGCCGCACCGGCCGCCGACGTGATCATCACCGAGAACAGCGTCATCAGCGCGATGAACTGGACCGCGAGCACGAGCCAGACGAGCGCCGACGACCACAACGCGGAGGCCGGTGCCGTCCCGAACATCGCCGCCGTGAGGGCCCAGGTGACCAGGGTGCCGGCGACCAGCAGGACCGCGACGAACGCGGCGTTGACGACCGCCTTGACGACCACGAACGCGCTCCGCGAGACGGGCTTGGTGAGCACCAGCACCGCGGTCCCGCTCCGACGCTCGGCCGAGACGATGCCGCCGTAGATGATGATCAGCGCGAAGAGCGCGATCTGGGTGAGGTTCTTGCTCCACTGCGCGTAGGCGTCGAGGTACGTGGGCGTCGGGATCGTGATCCCGCCGAGCTGGTCGCCCGCGAAGGCCTTCACGATCTCCGGGGTGTACCGGGCGAGCGGCGGGCCGGTCAGCGCGAAGAACGCGAGGATGCTGGGGAGCACCCATCGGCGCCACGTGCGCAGGATCTCCTGGGTCTCCTTGCGGGCGAACACCGCGAACCCGTTCATCGCCGGTCCCCTCCGACCAGCTCGACGAAGACCTCCTCGAGCCCCATCTCCCCCGCGTCCATGCGCACCAGCCCGGTCCGTCGGGCCGTGACCATCGCGGGGATCTCGTGCTGCGCGAGCCCGACGTCCGTCACGGTGACCTCGATCGAACCGTTCGTCCCTCGCGTGACCGCGGTCGCCCACGGCCGTCGGCCGATCTCCGCCGCGAGCGCATCGGCGTCGTCGGTGACGTCGAGGACGACCTTCTGCGCGCCGTACGTCGTCGTGAGCTCGGCGATGGGTGCCTGGACGACGACCCGGCCCTGGTCGAGGATCGCGACGGAGTCGCACACGCGCTCGACGTCCCCGAGGATGTGCGTCGAGAAGAACACCGTCGTGCGCCCGCGCAGCGACGCGATCATCTCGAGCAGCTCCTTGCGCCCCATCGGGTCCAGGGCGCTCGTCGGCTCGTCGAGCAGCAGCAGGCGGGGTGCGTTGACGAGGGCCTGCGCGACGCCGAGGCGCTGCTTCATGCCGCGCGAGTACCCGCCGATCGCGGTCGTGACCCCCGCGAGGCCGGCCAGGTCGAGGAGCATCGCGACGCGCTCGTCGAGGACGGCGTCGCCGATCCCGAACAGGCCGCCGGCGAACCGGAGGAAGTCGTCGGCGGTCATCCAGTCGTAGAAGCCCGGGACGTCGGGCAGGAACCCGAGCTCGGCGCGGACCGCGTTGCCGGCCGTCGCGACGTCGTGACCGAGGACGTGCACGGACCCGCCCGTCGGGCGCGCCAGGCCAGTGATCAGGCGCAGCATCGTCGTCTTGCCCGCACCGTTGGGACCGAGGAACCCGAAGATCGAGCCCTCGTCGACGGTGAGGTCGACGGCGTCGAGCGCGCGGTTCTCCCCGTACGCCTTGGTGAGGGCGGTGGTCCTGATCGCGGCCGTGGTGCTCGTCGCGGCGGCTGTGCTCGCTCCGGAGATGGCGCTCATCGCGGTCCGGCGCCGTCGTCACGGCGGCCGTAGAGGGCATCGGCGACGTTCTCGGTCCGCGACGCCGAGGGCGCCGACGACAGCGGAACCTCGGCCGCCGGTGCCGGCTTGCGGCCCACGACCAGGTAGAGGATCGCGCCGAGCAGGTTCACCACCAGGATGATCGCGACCCAGACCCACTTGTTGCCCATCGCGACCCGATCGACCGGTCGCCGGACGAGGTCCACCAGGGCGACGACGTCCAGGGTCAGCTGGACCAGTCCGGCGACGCCGAGGACGACGAGGACCCCGACGGGGAGGTCCGACAGCTGCGCATTCACTGGGCACGTCCTTTCGATGACGTGGTGGGGAGATCGCGCCGACGCTCCGCGGCGCTGCCGAGACGGGAGGTGGCGACGAGCAGGAGGAACGGCAGGATCAGGAAGCCAGCGATGCCGATCCACGTCGCCCACATCCCCGTGCCCCCTCGTGCGGAGACGACGGTCTGGGCGAGGAACGCGACCGACATCACGGCGAAGCCGAGGCTCACGGCCGAGGCGGCCACGCGGTTGAACGCCCGACGGCGGCGCGCGTGCACCCAGATCGCGGCGAGCACGGGCACCACGGCGAGCAGAGCCAGCCCGAGCACCGCGGCACCTCGGCTGCTGTACCCGTCCACGTGCCCGGCGCCGTTCCAGTGCACCGGGACGGTCGCCGGCAGCCCCGACCACGACGTGGCGGCCAGGACGCCGAACGCGACGACGACGGCGAGCGGGGCGGCGAGGGTCGCGGTCACGATGCCTTCTGGCACGGCGGCGAACGCGTCGTCCTCGTCGTCGGGCCGGACCAGGTGGGTCTTCACCGCGAGGGCGCCGAAGTTGATGGTCCACCCCATGCCGAAGGCCTTGGGCACGAGGATGCGCGGGTCGGTGGGGTTCCACACGCGCAGGGCCACGCGGTCGGCGGTCGGCGGGCGGACGTCGTAGGGCACCCTGAGGAGACGACCCGTCGAGGACCGGCCGGCCGACGCGGGATCGTCGACGGCAGCCTCCGCGAATGCGCCGGCGAGCGCCTCGGGGGTCCCGAGCTCGTCGAGCACCTCGGTCGCGTCCGCTGCCGTGCCGCGAGTCGCGCTCAGGCGGTCCTGGATGTGCGTGCGCAGCTCGGTGAGCTCGTCCGCGCCGATCTCGGTCCCTGAGGCGTCCGTCGCCGTCGCCAGTCGCGCGAAGTACGCGTCGACCACCGCATCGGCGTCGCGGGGCCGCCCGTCACCGCGTGCGGGGTCGTTCATGTCGCGTCCACTCCCAGCAGGTCGTCCATCTCGTTCTTCATCCCGTTCCAGGCCTTCGCCAGCCCGGCGAAGGCTCCCTCGCCATCGGGCGAGAGGCGGTAGTACTTCCGGGGCGGTCCGACGGGCGACTCGCGCCACACCGACGTGATGAGGCCCGACTTCTTGAGCCGGGACAGCAGCGGGTACGCCGTCCCGGCACTGATCGCGAGCCCCGGGTAGGCGGCGAGCCGGTCGACGATCTCACCCCCGTAGGCCTCGTCGCGATGCAGCAGCGCGAGGATCGCGAGCTCGACGACGCCCTTGCGGAACTGCGACGGGATCGTGTCGCTTCCGTCGGCCATGCGCGTCGCCTCCTCCGGCTATCTGGTCGTGCCCGGTTCCATGTGGTGCCTGGTACACGGTAATACCTGGTAGCGATGGAGCGCAAGAGCCGGATCGGCGCGAGATCGGAACGACGACCACCCGTGGCCCGGATCGAGGTTCGCCGACCGTCCTATGCTGGGCCGGGGA
>DATKTF010000162.1:0-7828 GCA_035531255.1 Cellulomonadaceae bacterium | reverse complement strand
CCTGATCGCCTCCAGACGAACCTGCCGGTCGGTCAGCTCAGATCTGCGCTTGCTGTTCACGGGCGGAAGTGCCTCTCAGTGATGGTTCGGGGGGCGAGCACGTGCACGGCTGCGATGGGCCGAGACGGGAGAAGGTTCAGGGTGTCGAGATGGCGGGCATCTCACCCAGGTGGGCAGTTCTGTCTCGGGTATCGATCACCGGGAGTCGATGGTCGCCGACGGAAGGCCGACCTCGACGTGCGACCCCGCCGACCGCCCTTGCCCGCCGATCTGGCATCGACTCCATCGTGGGGGCAGGGCACCGTCGCGGGTGACACCGGCCACCGCCGTCAAGGATTCGGTTCTCTCGTCGGGCATGTCTCCCCTCACACGTGACCCCATCGGCGACGCCGGAGCGCGGTCAGGCCCCATCGTTGTGGTGAACCCCGCATCCAGGCTGTAGATGTGATGAAGATTCGATGTACGCCGTGGAGCGCGGATCAGCCTCGGGGATGATGTTCGTCGTGGCGGGACGGTTCTCGAGGCTGACGACATGGCACCGGCGGCGGGGCACGATGGGGCCATGTCATTTCACCCGACACCCCGGAGCTTGTGATGATCGAGGCGCATGAGCTCAGCAAGCGGTATGGCGAGACTCTTGCGGTGGACCGGCTCACGTTTGCGGCGGCGCCGGGTCATGTGACGGGGTTCTTGGGGCCGAACGGTGCGGGCAAGTCCACCACGATGCGCATGATCCTGGGTCTGGACGCCCCGACCGGTGGGTCGGTGACGGTCAACGGCACCGCGTACCGCGAGCACCGCTTCCCGTTGCACGAGGTCGGTGCGCTGCTGGAGGCCAAGGCCATCCATCCCGGGCGCAGCTCGTACAACCACCTGCTGGCGGTCGCCCAGTCCAACGGGTTCGGTCCCCGGCGCGTGAAGCAGGTCCTGGAGCTCGTGGGCCTGGAGAACGTCGCGCGCAGACGTGCGGGGCAGTACTCCCTGGGCATGGGTCAGCGGCTGGGCATCGCGACGGCGTTGCTGGGGGACCCCGGGGTGCTGCTGCTCGACGAACCCGTCAACGGTCTGGACCCCGAAGGGATCATCTGGGTTCGCAATCTTCTGAAGTCGCTCGCGGCGGAGGGGCGCACGGTGTTCGTGTCCTCCCACCTGATGGCCGAGATGGCGTTGACGGCCGACCATCTGGTCGTCATCGGGCGGGGGCGCCTCATCGCCGACACCTCGGTCGCCGAGTTCGTCGCGCGCGCCTCGGGCGGACGCGTGCGCGTGTCCTCGCCGGACGCCGCGCGCCTGCACCAGCTCCTGGTCGACCGGTCGAGCGACGTGGGACAGGTCGAGGCCGGGCACGACGGCGAGGCACCGACCTTCACGGTCGCCGGTCTCGAGCGATCGGTCATCGGCGACCTCGCGCTGCACCACGGCATCGCGATCCACGAGCTGACCAGCGAGAAGGCCTCACTCGAACAGGCCTTCATGGAGCTCACGGCCGATGACGTCGAGTTCCGCGCGCACGGCGCGGATCAGCCCGCCGAGCTTCCGGCCGCACCCGTCGCCTCGCACAGGAAGGCCTGACCCGTGAGCGCCATCGCCCCCACCTTCACCTCGACCGTACGACCGGACCACCGACCCGGACCGGCCGGTGTCGCCCGTTCGGAATGGACCAAGATCCGTTCGCTGCGCTCGACCTTCTGGACGCTGCTCGTCACCGCAGGGCTCACGATCGGGCTCGGCTCGCTGTTCGCACTGGGCCGCACCTCGGGCCGTGAGCCCATCGGGGCCGGCTTCAACGCCGCCGGGTTCCCGTTCAACGCGCTCTTCCTGAGTCAGCTGGCGATCGGGGTGCTCGGGGTGCTGATCGTCACCGCCGAGTACTCCTCGGGGATGATCCGCACGACCTTCACCGCCGTTCCCCAGCGCGGGCTCCTGCTCGCAGTCAAGGCCTCCGTGTTCGCCCTGGTCACCTTCGTGGTCGCGGCGGTGACGACCTTCGTGACGTTCTTCGCGTCCCAGTGGATCCTCAACCGCGACTCCCGACACCTCGGGGTGTCCCTGACCAGCCCGAACGCGCTGCGCATCGTGGTGGGTGCCGCGCTCTACCTCACCTTGTGCGGACTGCTCGGGGTGGGGCTGGGGGCACTGCTGCGCAGCACGCCGGCGGCCATCACGACCCTGGCCGGTCTGCTGTTCATCCTGCCGATCATGATGAACTTCCTGCCGGTGTCCTGGCACCGCGACGCCATCGCGCAGTGGCTCCCGTCCAACGCCGGCTTCCAGATCATCGAGAAGGCAGCCCAACCCCTGCAGTTCACCCCATGGGTCGGGCTCGCCGTCTTCGCCGGCTGGGTCGCCGTGACCTTCGCCACCGCCCTGGTCCTGCTGCGCCGACGCGACGTGTAAGGGCGCCCGGACGCGCCGGGTCTCCCGTGTCGAGGTCCACCCGGCGAATCGCTGCTGTCGCTCCGGGCACCGGCAGCGAGATGCCCCGGGGTCGTGCGAGCAGCTCGTCTCTCCGCGCGTCGGACCTCCTCCGATTCCTGGCCGGACCGCCCGATGGTGACGGATGTCATCACGATGTCGTGACGCGCAGGCACTGATCGCGTAGCGGCGCGGCTCTTACCGTCGTGGTCATGACAGACGTCGCGGTGGACTTCCAGGGAGTGCGCAAGGAGTTCGGAGACGTGCGGGCGCTCGACGGGCTGGACCTCGTGATCCGCAGCGGTGAGACGGTCGCGCTGCTCGGTGCCAACGGCGCGGGAAAGTCGACCGCCGTGAACCTCATGCTCGGCATCCTCGCTCCCGACGCGGGTGAGGTGCGGGTGCTCGGCGAGTCACCTGATCGCGCCGTCGCGCGCGGCCGGATCGGCGTCATGCTCCAAGACGGCGGACTCATGCCGGGGGTCTCCGTGGTGGCGATGCTCTCCCTGGTCACCAGCATGTACGCGACCCCACGCCCGGTCGAGCAGCTCGTGGTCGAGGCGGACCTGGCGCACCTCGCCTCGCGGCGGGTGGATCGACTCTCCGGAGGGCAGGCCCAACGCCTTCGCTTCGCGGTCGCCGCTGCCGGCAACCCGGACATCCTCGTCCTCGACGAGCCGACGGCTGCCATGGACGCCGAGTCGCGCCGGGCGTTCTGGGCGCACATCCGGTCGTTCGCGGCCGACGGCCGCACCGTGATCTTCGCGACGCACTACCTCCGTGAGGCGGACGACGTCGCCGACCGGATCGTCGTGCTCGCCGACGGGCGGTCGGTCGCCGACGGCACACCGGTCCAGCTCAAGACGATCGCCGGTGCCCGGACCGTGCGCTTCACGCTCGGTGACGAGCCGGGAGCCGGGCTCGACCGACTACCGGGCGTCACGGCCGTCGAGGTGCACGGAACGACGGCCGCCCTGCGCACCGTCGACGTCGAACGGACCGTACGTGCGCTCCTCGCCGCCCGCGAGCGCGTCTCCGACCTCGAGGTCGGCGGCGCCGAGCTGGAGGACGCCGTGATCGCGCTGAGCGGATCGAGCCGCACCACACCCTCGCGTCGGTCCCCGCGCGAGGGGCCCGACGCCCTGCCCACGAGGAGTGATGACCGGTGACCACCCAGCCGGAGGCGCAGCAGTCGAGCGACGCACCGCCCGTGCGCCGCCCCGTCCGGACGGACGCTCGTGAGACGCCCCCGCAGCTCCACCCGCCGGCCCCGTGGGCGCCGTTCGCCCGCTTCGTGTCGGTGGAGGTGACGCGGATGGCCTCCGACCCGCGCTTCCTGGTGCTCATCCTCGGGATGCCGGTCGGGATGTACCTGCTGTTCACGAACCTCCCGGGCGCGAGCCAGTCGACAGGCGGGTTGGCGCCGCGGGTCGGCGCGATGATCTCGATGGCCGCGTTCGGCGCGATCGGGACGGCCCTCACCGCGACGGCACCCCGCCTCGCCCAGGAACGGACGACAGGGTGGATGCGCCAGCTCCGCGTGCTGCCGATGCCCGGTCACCGAGTGGTCGCTGCGAAGGTGCTGGCCGCGATGATCTGGGCGCTCCCGGCGATCGTGCTCGTCTTCGCGGCCGCGGAGCTCGACCACGGCATCCGGCTCGCCGCCTGGCGATGGTGCGCGATCGCCGTCCTCCTGTGGCTCGGTACCGCGCCGTTCGCCGCGCTCGGGCTGCTCATCGGCTACGTGACCGACGAGTCGTCCGCCTTCGCCGTCATGTACGGGGTGTACCTGTTCCTCGGTGCTGCCGGTGGGCTCTGGATACCCGTGAGCGAGCTCCCTGCCGTGCTGCAGCGGATTGCCCACGCCCTGCCGTCCAACCGCGATGCCGAGCTCGGGTGGTCTGTGGCGTCTGCGCACGGACCGTCGCTCGCGGGCGCCGCGATCCTGGTCGCGTGGCTGGCCGCGTTCACCGGTGCGGTGGTGCTCGTGTACCGGCGTGCGGCGGCCACGCGATGACACGGCTCCCCGGAACCCCGACCCGCCGCCCGCTTCACGATCGTCCACGCGCGTCGTAGCGTTTCTCGGATCGAGACCGCAGGAGGTGGAGATGAGCCCCTCGGTGCACGGTGGCGATCGGTCGCAGTCGCTCTTCGGCGCGATGATGCCCCACCCAGGACCTCCGGGGCGCGCGCGGCGCATCCGGTGGAAGGTTTCGCAGGTCGCGATGCTGGGCTTTCTCGCGTACCCGATCAGCGATCTCCAGCACCGCGGTCTCGCGATGCCGGTCGTCGTGGTTGTCGTCGTGGCACTGGCCGTGTTCGCCGCGGCGTGGCTCCGCACGATGTGGCTCTCGTTGGCGACCACCGCTCCGCTCCGCCGGATCGCCCCGTGGCTGGTGGTCGCCGGGACCGTCGGGGTTCCGCTGGCTTTCGGGGTCGGGACGCCGGGCTTCGTCGGCCTGTTCATCTACCTGTCGATCGCCGCAGCCGTCTCGCTGCCGCTCGGGGCGACAGCTCCGGCGATCGTGACGGCGACGGCCTGCGCGGCGCTGCTGCTGTGGCGGATGCCCGTCCGCGTCAGCGTAGATGCTGCCTTTGGGCAGCTGTCCTACGTGTTCTGGCTCGGCATGATGATGGCGTTCTACCGCCGGATGATGCTCCTGGTCATCGAGCTGCGGCAGGCCCGCGAGGACCTCGCCCGATTGGCGGTCACCGAGGAGCGCCTGCGGTTCGCCCGTGATCTGCATGACCTGCTCGGCCACAGCCTGTCCACGATCTCGCTCAAGGCCCAGCTGGCTCGCCGACTGGCAGCCGGAGACCCCTCGACGGTTGCGGAGATCGCCGACATCGAGTCCGTCGCCCAGCAGGCGCTCACCGAGGTCCGGGAAGCGGTCACCGGGTACCGGCTGACGAGCAGCGCGCTCGAGCTGGAGAGCGCACGGACCGCTCTCGCGGCGGCCGGGATCGAGGTCGTGATCCGTTGGGAGGCCGTGACCATGACGGCCCGGACGGACGCGCTCCTCGGGTGGGTCCTGCGGGAGGCCGTGACCAATGTGGTCCGGCACAGCGATGCGCGGGCCTGCGCCATCGCGCTGACGCGCCGGGACGGTGCGCTCGTCCTCGACGTACGCAACGACGGTGTCGCCCCGCCCGCGGCGGCGCCGACTCCCGGCAACGGAGTCCTCGGGATGACCGAACGGATGGAGTCGGCCGGCGGGCTGCTGCGCGCAGGCGTCGAGCCAGAGGGCGGATTCCGCCTCGTGGCGACGCTTCCGCTCGACGAGCTGACCCTGACGCAGCACGCGGACCGGTCCGTGCCCGACCCGCTCGCCGCGCACGGTGGCGTACGGTGATCCGCATCCTGCTCGCCGAGGACCAGCAGATGATCCGCGGCGCGCTTGCCCGTCTTCTCGATCTGGAAACCGACCTGACCGTCGTCGCGGAAGCCTCCTCGGGCGACGAGGTCGTCGCGCTCGCGCTGGAGACCCGTCCCGACGTCGCCCTGCTCGACATCCAGATGCCGCGCCTCGACGGGCTGGCGGCCGCTGCAGCACTACGCCGGGTGATGCCCGGCTGTCCCGTGCTGATCCTGACGACCTTCACCCGGCCCGGCTACGTCCGACGTGCCCTCGAAGCCGGCGCCGCCGGTTTCCTCGCCAAGGACGGTCCGGTCGTGGAGCTCGCCGACGCCGTTCGGCGCGTGGTCGCAGGCGAGCGCGTCATGGACCCGGCACTGGCCGTCACGGCGCTCGCCGCCGGTCCCAACCCGCTCTCTCCGCGCGAGCGTGAGGTGCTCGCGACCGCAACCTACGCCTCTAGCGTGGCCGACATCTCCCGGATCCTGTACCTGTCCGAGGGCACCGTGCGGAACTACCTCTCCGCGGCGATCGGCAAGACCGGCGCGCGCAACCGCACCGAGGCCGCACGCATCGCGGACGCGAACGGATGGCTCTAGTCCCGCGCCCGGTGTGACCACCCGCGACAACTGCCCGCTGCCGGCAGGGATGGCAGCCTAGGGCGCATGTCTCACCTCTCGGCGCTGGACTTCTCCCTTCTTGCCCTCGGGGCGTGCCTGGTCGGTCTGAGCAAGACGGCGCTGCCGGGTGCGGGCACCCTCAGCGTCGCCCTGTTCGCGGCAGTGCTGCCCGCTCGTCAGTCCACCGGGGCGCTCTTGACCTTGTTGATCCTGGGTGACCTGTTCGCCGTGTGGACGTACCACGCGCATGCCGACTGGGCGGCACTGCGCAGGCTGGCGCCTGCCGTGCTCGGGGGAGTGGCCGTCGGCACGTTCTTCCTGGCGACCGCCGGAGACGGCACCGTTCGCCGTGTCATCGGGGCGATCCTGCTCGCGCTCGTCGTCGTGACACTCGTCCAGCGGAGCGTGGCAGCACGGGGTCGGCGCCAGACCCGACCCGGTGGTGACGAGGCCGCCACGGGTCCGGCGGAACGCACAGCCGGACGTCTCTCCGTGCGCAGGTTCGCGAGCGCGGGCAACGGCGTCCTTGCGGGGTTCACCACGATGGTCGCGAATGCCGGGGGTCCTGTCGTGTCGATGTACTTCCTCGCCGCGCGATTCTCGGTCACTCGATTCCTCGGCACCGCCGCCTGGTTCTTCTTCGCGGTGAATGTCGCCAAGACCCCGTTCTCGGTGTCTCTCGGACTGATCGACCTGGCGTCGCTGCGGCTCGACCTGGTCTTGGCCCCGGCCGTCGTCCTCGGTGCGCTCGTCGGTCGCCGTCTTGCCCGGAGAATCGATCAGACGCTCTTCGACCGACTCGTCGTGGTCCTGACGATCGTCTCGGCAGGCTACCTGCTCGTCGCCTAGCCGATGGAGGAGCGCGGGGCGCGAGGGGCGGTGATCGGATCGGCGGGCAGCACACGTCGAGCAGCAGTGCACCACCGGCGTGCACCGTGCGACGATGAAGGGACCACCCGTTCCATGAGGAGCCGAACATGACCGAGACCAGAGCTCGTCAGGACACGTTCCGCACGCATGTCCCGGACGAGGTACGTCAGCACGTGGATGCGGCGCGCACCGAGTTTCGCAAGGGCGTCGAGAGCTTCCTCCCCGCGGAGTTCTTCGAGCACCGCGACACGGCCCGGCGCGAGATGTTGCTGGCGTGGCGTGGCGTGCTCGACGCGGCCATCAGTCGCATGGATGAGAAGAAGTCCGCGGAGTAGCACGCGACGATCGCGGGCCGGACAGGGCTGTCGGGCCGAGTGCGGCGGGCTATCGCCTCGCGCCGCCGAGGAGGACGCGCACGACAGCCAGTCCCGCCAGGGCGAACAGCGTCGTCCCGACGCCGGTGTCTCCCGCAGCGACGAGCACCGATCCGGCGACGAGCAGGCCTGCGGCGATGACACTCGCGCTGAGCCGGTCGACGGAGCGGTTCAGCGAACGCAGGGAACGCCC
>DATKTF010000161.1:0-3175 GCA_035531255.1 Cellulomonadaceae bacterium | reverse complement strand
GGTCTCCCCGGCGGTCCACGCGGCCGCCGCGGCGCGCGGACTCCGGACGATCGACGCGACGTGCCCCTTGGTGACCAAGGTGCACAAGGAGGCCGTGCGTTTCGCCTCGGACGACTACGACATCCTGCTGATCGGCCACAGCGGTCATGAGGAGGTCGAGGGGACGGCGGGAGAGGCACCCGCGCACATCCAGGTCGTCAACTCCCCGGCCGAGGTCGAGGGCGTGACGGTGCGCGACCCGGACAAGGTGGTGTGGATCTCGCAGACGACGCTCTCGGTCGACGAGACGATGGAGACGGTACGACGTCTGCGGGAGCGGTTCCCGACGCTGCAGGACCCGCCGAGCGACGACATCTGCTACGCCACCCAGAACCGCCAGGTCGCGGTGAAGCAGCTTGCTCCGCTGTGCGACGTGGTCATCACGGTCGGGTCGGCCAACTCGTCGAACTCGGTCCGACTCGTCGAGGTCGCGCTCGAGGCGGGCGCAGGCGCGTCGTACCGCGTGGACCGGGCGAGCGAGATCGACGGTGCGTGGCTCACCGATGCGCGGACCGTCGGTGTCACGTCGGGCGCCTCCGTGCCGGAGATCCTGGTGCGGGACGTGCTCGACCTTCTCGCGTCGCTGGGGTTCGACGAGGTCGACGAGGTGCGCACGGCCACCGAGGACCTGATGTTCTCGTTGCCGCAGGAGCTGCGTGCGGACCTCAAGAAGACCGGGAGCGACGTCGTGCGCCCGCGTCGCGAGCACCGTCACCAGCTCGACGTCACGCCCGGCTGAGCTCTCGCGACCGGCGGGACGTCTGCCGGTCGCCGCGCGGACCTGCGCGGTGCCGAGGGTGCCCACGCGGTGCCGGCGCACGCTCAGGTTCCCGTCGCGAGCCGCCCGGCGGTCGCCACGTCGATCGCGACGACCTGCTGGTCGATCGAGGCGACGAGCTCGGGTGCGCTCACGGCGGAGAGCTGCGGGTCGGACGTCGGGGGAGTCGGAAGGTCGCCGTCCACGACCTTGAGGTCGGCGAACCGGCGCGCGCTCACGAGCACGCGCGTCTCGAGCGAGGAGACCGTCTGGTTGTACGCGCTCGCGGCCGAGTCGAGCGCACGGCCGAGCCGGGCCACATGGGTACCGAGCGTCGCGAGCCGGCCGTGGAGCTCCTTCCCGAGGTCGAGGACCTGCTGGGCGTTCGCCGCGAGCGCGTCCTGGCGCCACGCGTACGCCACGGTCCGCAGGAGCGCGAGCAGCGTCATCGGTGTCGCGATGATGACGTTGCGCTCGAACGCGTATTCCACGATCGTCGCGTCCTGCTCGATCGCGGCGTGGAAGAACGCCTCCGCCGGCACGAACATCACCACGAACTCCGGAGCCGGGGTGAACTGGTCCCAGTAGCGCTTGGCAGCGAGGTCGTCGATGTGCTTGCGGACGTGCCGCGCGTGGGCAGCGAGGCGATCGGCGCGGACGGTGTCGTCCGTCGCCTGGGCCGCGTCCAGGTAGCCGAGGAACGCGACCTTCGCGTCGATGACGACGTTCTTGCCGCCGGAGAGCCGCACGACCATGTCGGGTCGCAGGAGTCCGTCGTCGGTGCGCGTCGACGCCTGCTCGACGAAGTCCACGTGCGCGAGCATCCCCGCCGACTCGACGACCCGGCGGAGCTGGAGCTCGCCCCAGCGACCGCGCACCTGCGACGACCGCAGAGCGGTGACCAGCTGCGCCGTCTCCGTGCGCAGCAGCTCCGACGACTCGCGCATCGCCCGGACCTGCTCCCCGAGGGCGGCCTGACCGGTCAGGCGGGCCGCCTGCGCGGACGTCAGCTCGGTCTTGACCTGATCGAGCGTCCGCGTGAGCGGCTCGACGAGCTGGCGGACCGCCGCCTCGCTCCGGCCGAGCTCGGCCACCTGGGACTGCTGGCTCGCCGCGAGACGCTGATGGGCCAGTGCGAGGAACTGCTCGTTGTTGCTCGCGAGCGCGTCGGCCGCCAGCACGCGGAACTGGTCGGAGAGCCGCGTCTGGTCCGCCTGGAGCGCCTGCACGCGGTCCGCAGCCGCAGCACGCCCGGCGTCGAGTCGCGCCTCGGCCTGCGCCACGCGGACCTGCGCGGACCGCAGGCTGCTCCCCAGTCGCGAGACCGCGGTCGACCAGCCCGCCAACCCTCCGGCGAGCAGGCAGACGGCGGCGACGGCGAGGGTGCTCAGCACGGTCATGGCGCCACCATGCCAGGCGGGTCCGACATCGCCGGGTCCGGCCGCCTCCGCCACCATGACCGCCCCCGCCGTCGTCCCACGTTCGCCTCCGACGACCGCCGCGCCGGGGCTACCCTGCCCGCATGGCTCCCGACACCGTGCCGGCCGACGCGGCGTCGACCCGCGCCGGCGCACCGCCCGCCCTGGCCCTCCGAGGGTTGTGGAAGCGGTTCGGCGACAAGATCGCCGTGAGCGGCGTGGACCTGGACGTGCCCGTCGGCTCGTTCTTCGGACTGGTGGGCCCGAACGGCGCCGGCAAGACGACGACGCTGTCGATGTCCACCGGTCTCCTGCGTCCCGACTACGGTCAGGTCTGGGTGCACGGTCAGGACCTCTGGGCCGATCCGCCGCGCGTCAAGTCGATGCTCGGGGTGCTCCCGGACGGGGTCCGGCTGTTCGACCGGCTGACCGGCCGTCAGCTCATCACGTACTCGGGCCTGCTGCGGGGGATGGACCGGGACGTCGTCGCGGGACGTGCCGCCGACCTCCTCGATGCGCTGGACCTGACCGCTGACGCGAGCACGCTGGTCATCGACTACTCGGCGGGGATGACCAAGAAGATCGCGCTCGCGTGCGCCCTGGTGCACGCGCCGCGGCTGCTGGTGCTCGATGAGCCCTTCGAGGCGGTCGACCCGGTGTCCGCGGCGAACATCCACGAGATCTTGGCCCGTTACGTGGGCGACGGCGGTGGCACGGTGATCGTGTCCTCGCACGTCATGGACCTGGTGCAGCGGATGTGCGACCACGTGGCCGTGATCGCCGCAGGTCACGTCCTCGCGGCCGGCACCGTGGACGAGGTGCGCGGGGACGCGAGCCTCGAGGACCGGTTCGTCGAGCTCGTCGGCGGTCGGACCTCGGGGGAGGGGCTCGCGTGGTTGCGCACCTCCTGAGACTCAAGCTGACGCTGCTGCGCAACGGTCTCCGGCGGAGCGTCTGGCAG
>DATKTF010000160.1:0-11608 GCA_035531255.1 Cellulomonadaceae bacterium | reverse complement strand
GCGTCGTACGTCGTGTGGTTCACACCGACGACGAACGTGGCGTCCTCGTTCTTCGCCGGGGCGGAGATGATGACCTTCTTGGCACCGGCGTCGATGTGCGCCTTCGCCTTGGTCGCGTCGGTGAAGAAGCCGGTCGACTCGATCACGATGTCAGCGCCCAGGGCGGCCCACGGCAGGTTCGCGGGCTCGCGCTCGGCGAGCACCTTGAACGTCATGCCACCTGCGGTGATCGAGTCCTCGTCGTATGAGACCTCGCCGGCGAGACGACCCAGCACGGAGTCGTACTTGAGCAGGTGCGCGAGCGTCTTGTTGTCCGTGAGGTCGTTGACACCGACGATCTCGATGTCTGCTCCGGACGCCAGGATGGCGCGGAAGAAGTTACGTCCGATCCGACCGAAGCCGTTGATTCCGACGCGGATGGTCACAGAGCCCTCCTCGGCACGCGCCGACAGCGTCGGCGCACACATTTACGTTGATGGTGAGCACGCACGCCGATGTGCGCTACCGAGGCCTTGCCGAGAGCGCGACGCGATGTCGGTCCCAGGACCACCGGCATTGCCGAGCCTATACCCGAAGGGGGTGGTCCTGCGGGACCAAGGTCGTCTTGCGGAGAGGTCCTCAGAGGTCGAGCAGATCCGGGCTGAGCCCTGCCTCGGTGTCCGGTATGCCCAGCTCGTTGGCGCGCTTGTCCGCCGTGGCGAGGAGGCGTCGGATCCGCCCGGCGACAGCGTCCTTGGTGAGTGCCGGTTCCGCCAGCTTTCCGAGCTCCTCGAGCGACGCCTGCTTGTGCGCGAGGCGCAGCTCGCCCGCTTCGCGCAGGTGCTCGGGCAGGTCCGGCCCCAGGATCTCGAACGCACGCTCGACCCTGGCGCCGGCGGCGACCGCGGCGCGAGCAGAACGGCGCAGGTTGGCGTCGTCGAAGTTCGCCAACCGGTTCGCGGTCCCCCGCACCTCGCGGCGCATGCGCCGCTCCTCCCAGACCATCATCGCGTCGTGCGCACCGAGCCGCGTCAGCATCGCGGCGATGGCGTCGCCGTCGCGGATCACGACCCGATCCACCCCGCGCACCTCCCGAGCCTTCGCGGAGATGCCGAGCCGACGTGCCGCACCGACGAGCGCGAGGGCAGCCTCGGGCCCGGGACACGTCACCTCGAGCGCCGCGGACCGGCCTGGCTCGGTCAGCGACCCGTGGGCCAGGAAGGCCCCGCGCCAGGCCGCTTCGGCCTCACCCACCCCGGCCGACACGACCTGCGGCGGAAGCCCGCGCACCGGCCGGCCACGGTTGTCCAGGAGCCCGGTCTGCCGAGCCAACGACTCGCCGTCCTTGACGACCCGCACGACGTAGCGACTCCCCTTGCGCAGGCCACCCGCCGAGACGACGACGACGTCGCTCGTGTGTCCGTAGACCTCGGCGATCGCCTGCCGCAGCCGACGAGCCGCGATGCCGGTGTCGAGCTCGGCCTCGATGACGATCCGCCCCGAGATGATGTGGAGGCCCCCGGCGAACCGCAGCGTCGCTGACACCTCGGCCTTGCGGCACGAGGTCTTGTCGACAGTCAGCCGTGCGAGCTCGTCCTTCACCTGTGCCGTCAGAGCCATGGCGACATCCTGCCACTACCTCGACGGTGTTCCGACGTCACCGAGGAAGTCCTCGAACACGTCCCGATACGCGGCCGCGAGTCGCAACGGGTCGTGCCGTGCGGCACCGTCTCCGGTCCTGACCTGGCGGAGCAGGAGTCGCGCGCCCATCGCCTCGGCCTGGTCGATCACCGGTCCGACGTCCGGCACGGCACTGGGATCGGCAACGACGGCGTCGATCCGCAGCCTCGGCGCGTGCTGCGCGAGCGCCCGTAGGTGATCCGCCGCTCCCATGCCTGCGGTCTCCCCCAGCTCCGGCGACAGGTTGAGCGTGACGAGCCGACGCGCAGACGTCCCGTGGAGCGCCGCAGCGAGCTCCGGGACCAAGAGGTGTGGCAGGACGGAGGTGTACCACGAGCCCGGACCGAGGATGATCCAGTCGGCGCCCATGACGGCCTCGACGGCCTGCGGGCATGCCGGCGGCTTGTCGGGCAGCAGTCGGATCTGCTGGATACGGCAACGGGTCACCGCCACGGTGCTCTGCCCGCGAACGACCTGCTCGACCCCGTCCGAGTCGAGGACGTCCGCCTCGATCTCGAGGGGCACCGCTGCCATCGGCAGCACGCGTCCGCGTGCACCGAGCAGTCGACCGACCCAGTCCAGTCCTTCGACGGTGTCCCCGAGCAGCTCCCAAAGGGCCACGATCAGGAGGTTCCCGACCGCGTGCTGGTCGAGCCCGCCGGACGAGCTGAACCGGTGCTGCAGCAGGTCGCGCCACGTGCGACCCCATTCCGAGTCGTCGCACAGGGCGGACAACGCCATCCGGAGGTCCCCGGGCGGCAGCACCGCGAGCTCGGAGCGCAGCCGTCCCGAGGAGCCGCCGTCGTCAGCCACGGTGACCACCGCGGTGATGGCGTCGGTCATGAGGCGTAGCGCCGAGAGCGTCGCAGACAGGCCATGGCCACCGCCGAGGGCGACGACTGCCGGCCCGACGGGACTCGCCGGCCTCATTCCTTGCCGAGGTCGCGGGCCGCGACCGTGACCCGTTGACCCCGCTCGCGCAGGAGGGCCGCGATCGCCTCGCTGATCGCCACGGAGCGATGCTTGCCGCCGGTGCAGCCCACGGCGATCGTGACGTACCGCTTCTCCTCGTTGAGGTACCCGGCCAGGACCGGCTCGAGCGCGCTGACGTAGCGCTCGACGAACAGACGCGCGCCGGGAAGGCCGAGGACGTAGTCGCGGACGGCGTCGTCGCGACCGGTGAGGTGGCGCAGCTCCGTGATCCAGTACGGGTTCGTCAGGAATCGGACATCGACCACGTGGTCTGCGTCCAGAGGGATGCCGTACTTGAAGCCGAACGAGACCACGTTGACCCGCAAGGCGTCGTCCGCCCCTTCGGCGAACGACGCACGGACCTCCCGCGCCAGGTCGTGCACGTTCAGCGCCGAGGTGTCGATCAGCACGTCCGCCCGCTCGCGGATCGACGCAAGGAGGGCCCGCTCGGCGGTGATGCCCTCGAGGATCCGCCCGTCTCCCTGCAGCGGATGTGGTCGGCGAACCTGCTCGAACCGTCGGACGAGCACCTCGTCCGACGCGTCGAGGAACAGCACGCGGTACGTGAAACCGGAGTCGCGAAGGGACTCGAGCACGCCCGCCATGTCCGCGAAGAACTCGCGACCGCGGACGTCGACGACGGCCGCGAGCTTGAGGGCCTCGGGTGCTGTCGCGCGCGGCCCGGTGTGGGTCATCATCCCGACGAGGTGCGACAGGAGCTGAGCCGGGAGGTTGTCCACCACATACCAGTCGAGGTCCTCGAGGACCGCCGCCGCTCGGGTGCGGCCGGCACCGGACATCCCGGTGATGATCAACAGCTCGGGCACGTCCAGTCTCGGCGCGGTCGCGGTCGCCTCGAGCTGAGGAATCCCGGACGGCACCGTGATGGGCGACGGCTCTTCGCTCATGGACCCAGCATGCCAGGTCATCACGTCGCGCCCTCCGCAGGCACGAGCGCGGCGCGCACCGCCGTCGCCGTCTTCGGACCCATTCCCGGCACGGCAGCGATCTCCTCCGCAGATGCGGCTCGCAGCCGCGCGATCGACCCGAAGTGCTTCAGCAGCGCAGCGGCGCGCGTAGGACCGAGACCGGGCACGTCGTCGAGCGCCGACACGGTCATCCCCTTGCTCCGCCTCTTGCGGTGCGCCGAGATCGCGAAACGATGCGCCTCGTCGCGCACGCGCTGCAGCAGGTAGAGGCTCTCGGAGCTGCGTCGGAGGATCACCGGGTAGTCCTCACCGGGAACCCAGACCTCCTCGAGCCGCTTCGCCAGACCGCACAGCGCGACGTCGACCACACCGAGCGCAGCGAGCGCCTCCGCTGCGGCGGCGACCTGGGGAGGTCCACCGTCGACGACGACGAGGTTCGGCGGGTAGGCGAACCTCGCCGGCTTCACCGCGCCGGGTTCGACGGGCCCGGACCTGAGGACCGTCGCAGCACTGCTCTCCGCCTCGACCGTGTCGTGCTCGACCTGGCCGGTCGCGCTCTGCCCGTTGACGTACCGAGCGAATCGGCGCGTGACCACCTCACGCATCGCTGCGGTGTCGTCCGTCGCACCGCTCCCGTCTGCACCGCGCACCGTGAACACGCGGTACTCGCTCTTGCGAGGCAGGCCGTCCTCGAACACCACCATCGACGCCGACTGGTACGTGCCCTGCGTGTGGGACACGTCGTAGCACTCGATCCGCAGCGGTGCCGACGGAAGCTCGAGCGCCTCCTCTAGCTCCCGCAGAGCTTGGCTCCGCGTCGTCAGGTCACCGGCCCTGCGCGTCCGGTGCAGCGCGAGGGCCTGCTCGGCGTTACGTCGCACCGTCTCCGCGAGCTCGCGCTTGTCGCCACGCTGCGGCACGCGCACCTCGACCTTGGCGCCGCGCAGTCCCGACAGCCACGCCTGGACCTCGGGCAGGTCCGACGGGAGCACAGGAACAAGGACCTCCCGCGGGACCGCCCCGGAGACGACCGTGCCCGCCGGGCGATCGCCTCTCATCCCACCGGAACGTCCGGGCGGCGGTACGTCCGTCGCCTCCTCGCCGTACACCTGCTGGAGCAGGTGCTCGACGAGCTCTGCGTCGGTGAGCGCCTCCACCTTCTCCACGATCCAGCCACGCTGACCGCGAATGCGTCCGTCGCGCACGTGGAAGACCTGGACGGCTGCCTCGAGATCGTCTCCGACCAGTGCGAAGATGTCGGCATCGGTGCCGTCCTGGAGCACGACCGCGTTGCGTTCCGTCGCGCGCTCGAGGGCCGAGATGTCGTCGCGCAGGCGCGCGGCCTTCTCATACTCCTGCCCCGCCGCGGCGTCCCGCATGCGGGCGTCGAGGCGGCGGACGAACCTCGCGGTGTCGCCGGCCATGAAGTCGCAGAAGTCCGCGGCGAGCGCCCGATGCTCCTCCGCCGTGATCCGGCCCACGCACGGGGCAGAGCACTTGTCGATGTACCCCAGCAGGCACGGTCGGCCCACCTGCTCGGCTCGTCGGTAGACCCCGGCCGAGCAGGTGCGCACCGGGAAGACGCGCAGGAGCAGGTCGACGGTCTCGCGGATCGCCCACGCGTGCCCGTACGGACCGAAGTAGCGCGTCCCGGGTCGCTTTGCGCCGCGCATCACCTGGACACGCGGGATCTCGTCAGCCATCGTCACCGCCAGGTACGGGTACGACTTGTCGTCGCGATACTTGACGTTGAAGCGCGGGTCGAACTCCTTGATCCACGAGTACTCGAGGGCGAGGGCCTCGACCTCGGTCCCGACGACCGTCCACTCGACCGAGGCGGCGGAGGTCACCATCGACTGCGTCCTCGGATGGAGCGCCGCGATGTCCTGGAAGTAGCTCGACAGTCGTGGGCGGAGGCTCTTGGCCTTGCCCACGTAGATGACTCGCCCGTGCTCGTCACGGAAGCGGTAGACGCCCGGCTGGTCGGGGATCTCCCCCGGCGCCGGCCGGTAGGTGGCGGGATCAGCCATGCGTACGAGCCTAGTTCAGCGCACTGACGCGGGTCGCGCGCCACGGGCCGGCCCTGTCGCTACGGTGAGGCATGGGCATCCTCCACACCTACGCGGTCGACGTGACCTGGACCGGTGCTGGTACGACCGGCACGACGTCGTACCGGGCGTACAGCCGTGACCACGAGGTCCGACTCGACGGCAAGCCGCCGCTGCTCGGGTCCGCCGACCCCGCCTTTCGCGGAGATCCTCACCGGCACAGTCCCGAGGACCTGTTCGTCGCAGCGCTGTCGCAGTGCCACATGCTGTGGTTCCTCCACCTCGCATCGGAAGCGGGAGTCGTCGTCGTCGCCTACAGCGACGCGGCGACCGCGACGATGCGCGTGGAGGCGCACGGTGCGGGGCAGTTCACCGAGGTCGTCCTGCACCCGGTCGTGACCGTCTCGGGCGTGGGAGCGGCGGTCGACGGCACGTCGGACGGACACCTGATGGCGTTGCACCGCCGCGCGCACGAGTACTGCTTCATCTCGCGCTCGGTCAGCGTCCCGGTCCGGATCGATCCGGCACCGGTCCGCGTGACGACCGCGACGATCACCTGACCCGGCCGCCACCGGCGGGCGGTCGCGACGACGACCGTCCGCCGGTGGCGGCCGACCTCGGCCTCACGCGGTCGCGCGCTCCACGTCCAGCTCGAGGACCCCGGCGAGGAACCGTCCCGTGTGGCTCGCCGGCACGGTCACCACATGCTCAGGCGTGCCCTCGGCGATCACTCGACCACCACCGCTCCCACCCTCCGGCCCCATGTCGATGACCCAGTCGGCATTCTTGATCACATCGAGGTTGTGCTCGATCACGATCACGCTGTTGCCCTTGTCGACCAGTGACTGCAGGACCGCGAGCAGCTTCCGGATGTCCTCGAAGTGCAGACCCGTCGTCGGCTCGTCGAGGACGTAGATGGTGCGCCCGGTCGACCGCTTCTGCAGCTCTGCAGCGAGCTTCACGCGCTGCGCCTCGCCACCCGACAGCGTGGGGGCGGGCTGTCCGAGCCGGACATAGCCCAGACCGACATCCACGAGCGTGCGCAGGTGCCGGGCGATCGCCGGGACCGCAGAGAAGAAGTCCGCCGCCTCCTCGATGGGCATGCTCAGGACGTCGGCGACCGTCTTCCCCTTGAAGTGCACCTCGAGCGTCTCGCGGTTGTACCGGGCGCCGTGACACACCTCGCACGGGACGTAGACGTCGGGAAGGAAGTTCATCTCGATCTTCAGCGTGCCGTCACCCGAACAGGCCTCGCAGCGACCGCCCTTGACGTTGAACGAGAACCGACCCGGCAGGTAGCCGCGCACCTTGGCCTCGGTCGTCTCGGCGAACAGCTTCCGGACGTGATCCCACACCCCCGTGTAGGTGGCCGGGTTGGAACGGGGCGTGCGTCCGATGGGTCCCTGGTCGACGTGGACCACCTTGTCGAGGTGCTCGAGCCCGGTGACTCTCTTGTGGCGTCCGGCGACCTGACGCGCGCCGTTGAGCTCGTTCGCGAGGACCGTGTACAGGATGCTGTTCACGAGGGTCGACTTGCCGGAGCCCGACACACCCGTCACCGCGATGAGGGTGCCCAACGGGAAGCTCACATCGATGCCGTCGAGGTTGTGCTCGCGTGCCCCGATGACCGAGAGCATCTTGTCCGGGTCGATCGGGCGTCGCTGTGACGGCATCGGAATCGACCGCCGTCCCGAGAGATAGGCGCCTGTCACGGATTCCTTCGACGCGAGCAGGCCCGCGAGGTCGCCCGAGTGCACCACCCGGCCCCCGTGCTCGCCGGCGCCCGGGCCGATGTCGACGATCCAGTCTGCTGTCCTGATCGTGTCCTCGTCGTGCTCCACGACGATGAGCGTGTTCCCGAGGTCGCGCAGACGCGTGAGGGTCTCGATCAGACGCCTGTTGTCCCGCTGGTGCAGGCCGATGCTCGGCTCGTCCAGCACGTACAGGACCCCGACCAGACCGGAACCGATCTGCGTCGCCAGTCGGATCCGCTGTGCTTCCCCCCCGCTCAACGTTCCCGCAGGCCGCATCAGCGAGAGGTAGTCGAGACCGACATCGAGAAGGAAACCGAGACGCGCCTGGATCTCCTTGAGCACCTGGGTCGCGATCGTCCGTTCCCGTTCCCCGAGCTCGAGGGTGTCCAGGAACTGACGCGCCTCGCGAAGCGGGAGCTCGCAGACCTCGGCGATCGACTTGCCGCCGACGCGCACCGCGAGCACCTCAGGCTTCAGCCGAGTGCCTTCGCACACGGGGCACGGCACCTCGCGCATGAACGCTTCGTACTTCTCCTTCGACCAGTCCGACTCGGTCTCGCCGTGGCGACGTTCGAGGAACGTCACGACGCCCTCGAACCCCGTCGAGTACTGCCGCTCACGGCCCCACCGGTTCCGGTAGCGAACCTTCACCTCGTGGTTCTCTCCGAACAGCACGGCGTTCTTCGCACGCTCGGGCAACGCACGCCACGGCACGTCCATCGAGAAGCCCAGGTCCCCGGCCAGTGCCGCGAGCACGCGCGCGAAGTATTCGGACGAGATCTGCGCCCACGGCGCCACCGCCCCGTCGGCGAGAGACAGGTCCTCGTCCGGGATCACGAGCTCCGGGTCCACCTCCAGGCGGCTGCCGATCCCGGTGCACTCGGGACAGGCCCCGTACGGAGCGTTGAACGAGAAGGTGCGAGGCTCGATCTCCTCGAGGGCGAGCTGGTGGTCGTTCGGGCACGCGCGGTGCTCGGAGAACCTCCGCTCGCGCGTCAGGTCGTCGATGTCGGCATCGACGAGCTCGGCGACGAGGAGGCCCCCGGCCAGACCGAGCGCCGTCTCGACGGAGTCGGTCAGGCGACGCTGAACGCCGTCGCGGGCGACGAGGCGGTCGACGACCACCTCGATGTCGTGCTTGAGCTTCTTCTCCAAGGTCGGAGGTTCGCTCAGCTGGACGACCTCGCCGTCGACCCGGGCGCGCGCGAAGCCCTTCGCCTGCAGCTCCCTGAAGAGGTCCGCGTACTCGCCCTTGCGCCCGCGCACCACCGGTGCGAGCACCTGGAACCGTGTGCCCTCCGGGAGCTCGAGGAGCCGATCGACGATCTGCTGCGGCGTCTGGGCAGTCACCCGCTCCCCGCACACCGGGCAGAACTGGGTCCCTGCGCGCGCGAAGAGCAGGCGCAGGTAGTCGTACACCTCGGTGATCGTCCCGACCGTCGAACGCGGGTTCCGGTTCGTCGACTTCTGGTCGATCGAGACCGCCGGGGACAGCCCCTCGATGAAGTCGACGTCGGGCTTGTCCATCTGCCCGAGGAACTGTCGCGCGTATGCCGAGAGCGACTCGACGTACCGCCGCTGCCCCTCGGCGAAGATGGTGTCGAAGGCGAGCGACGACTTGCCCGAGCCCGACAGCCCCGTGAAGACGATCAGCTGGTCCCGCGGAAGATCGAGGTCGACGTTCCGCAGATTGTGCTCTCGGGCACCTTGAACCACCAGTCGATCATTCACCCGGCCATGGTAGGCCAGAGCACCGACAGTCGTACACCTGTTCGATGCCGTACCGATCCCCGACCCTGGTCGCTGACGCGATCCCCGCTCACGACGGGACGGGAGTCACCGGGCCGAGCGTCGCGTTCGCCACCGTCGCATGTGCCGACTCGCCGTCCGACGGATGGAAGATGCCGGCGAGCACATCGCGGTACAGCCGTCCGAGCTCGCTCCCGGAGAAGTACGACGAACCGCCGGCCACTCGGAGGGCCTGGTCGACGACGCAGCGCGCGTTCTCGGTCGCCCGCACCTTGAGCCCGACGAGCAGCGGGAACCACCGCGACCCGTGGTCGACGAGGGCGTCGACGTCCCGGGCGAGGGCGACCACCTGCGGTTCGATCCCATCCTGCGCGATCACCGCATCGGCCACCCTCCACCGGATGTCGGGGTCCTGCGCGTAGGTCCTCCCGGACCCCTTCATCGACGTCCGTCGGTGCGCTGCCGCCACCGCCAGCTCGATCGCGCGCCGCCCGATCCCGGTGTAGACCGCGGCGAGAAGGATCTCGAAGACCGCGAACAGCGCGAAGATGAACGGATCACGACTCGGGCCGACGGGCAGCCGTCGGTGCACACGCTCTCCAGATACCTCGACCCCGTCGAGGACCGTCGTGCAGCTCTGCGTGGCGCGCATCCCGAGCGTGTCCCAGTCGTCCGCGACACGGATGCCCGGTGAGGACCGGTCGATCACGGCATGGACGAGCAGCGGCCGGTCGGGATCCGAGTCGTCGCGCCCGAAGATCGCGAGACGCGTCCACACGGGTGACAGCGACGTGAAGATCTTGGTGCCCTCGAACCGGTATCCGCCCGCCCGTGTCGGGAACGCCCCCGTGCGCGAGTCGAACATCACCAGATCGTTGCCGGCCTCCGAGTTCCCGAATGCGAACACCTCACCACGAGAGGCGTCCTCCAGCACGAACGCGAGAGAGGCGTCCCCGCGAGCGGAGAGGACCGCCGCGATACCGGTCACGACGAGGTGCATGTTGACGGCGAGAGCGGTCGCCGGGGCGGCCGCACCCAACCGCGCCTGCTGCTCGGCGACCTGCTCCAGGGTCATCCCGGCACCGCCCAGCCTCTCCGGCACGAACGCGCGAAGGTAGCCGAGGTCGGCGAGGTCCGCGAGGTCGTCGTGGGGGAAGCCGTTGTCGCGGTCGTACCCCGGTGCGCGGGCCGCGACGCGTGCCAGCAGCTCATCGGGGAGCACGATGGGCGTCATCGCACCCACATCCGGTTCCGCAGGTGCGCGCAGTGGGAGATCGTCGTCATGACGACACCCTCTCATCGTGCTCGCGAGCCGTCGCGGTGGCGCCGCCGACGGACGCACCCGGCGGGATGCGCGAAGATGCTGCCATGCCGACCTTCGCCGTCCAGTACACCTACGATGCACGCCACGACCGGCAGGCAGCCGTCCGACCCGAGCACCGCGCCTACCTCCGGAGCCTCGCCGTCGACGGCAGCCTGCTCGGTTCGGGGCCCTACACCGAAGGCGCCCCCGGCGCGCTTCTCGTCTTTCGCGCTCGGGACCGCGCGACTCTCGACGAGCTCCTGGCCGGCGATCCGTTCGCGCTCGCCGGGCTGATCACGGCGACCACCGTCCGCACCTGGGACGTCGTCCTGGGTCCGTGGTCGGAGCAGCCCTGAGAGCTCGACCGGTCTGCGGCGACCGGCACGTGCGCCCCCATCACCGCATCGGGCTCGGCCGTCCACGTGCGCGTCGCGGCAGGATGACGCGCCACTAGGACGTGTCGTTCCCACCGGGCTCGGGTGACCCAGCCGCTCTGGCGCGCGTCACGCGACGCGTCCTCGAGGTGCTGGCCGTTGCCGTGGCGACGAGCACGCCGATGATCACGACGAGGGACGTGCTGACCGGGAGAATCGGCGCCCAGTGGACCGGTGCGCCGCCGTTGATGAACGGCACGCGGTTGTCATGCAGCGACTGGAGCACGAGCTTGAGCCCGATGAAGCCGAGGAGCACCGCTAGGCCGGCATTGAGGTACACCACCCGTGTGAGCAGCTCACCGAGCAGGAAGTAGAGCTGCCGCAGTCCCATGAGAGCGAAGATGTTCGCCATCAGCACGAGGTAGGGCTCGGAGGTGAGCCCGAAGACCGCTGGAATCGAGTCGAACGCGAATACGAGGTCCGTGAAGCCGATCGCGACGAGCACGACGAGCATCGGTGTCACCATCCGGATGCCACCGATCCGCACGCTCAGGCGTACACCGTGGAACTCGTCCGTCGACCGAACGCGTCGCTGGACGAACCTGAGCGCGAACGGCGGGCGGTACTCGTGGTCGGCGGCATCCGCCCCCCGCGCCATCTGGACCGCGGTGAAGACGAGGAACGCACCGAACACGTAGAACACCCAGCTGAAGGACGCGATCACTGCCGCACCGGCCGCGATGAACAGACCGCGCAGGACCAGCGCCAGGAGGATCCCGACGAGTAGCGCCGCCTGCTGGTAGGCCCGTGGCACGGCGAA
>DATKTF010000159.1:0-4430 GCA_035531255.1 Cellulomonadaceae bacterium | reverse complement strand
GATGACCGTGTTCGCGTAGCTGCTCGGAGCAGCCGACGAGATCGTGACGTAGGTCGTGTCGGACTTGACGACGTTCCCCCACGGGTCGCTGACCGAGAGCCGGTAGCGGTACTGCACCCCGGGCGTCAGCCCCGTGTCGATGAAACCCATGCCGGGCCGTTGCCAGAACGTCGAGTCGAGCGTCGTGGTGTAGACGGGGCTCGCGGTGTTGCTGTTGCGCACGAGCGTGTAGGTGAGAGACGTGTTGTCCCGGTCCCAGTTCGCCGTCCAGCCCACCCGAGCCGTACCGGCCTGCAACGACGTCGCACTCAGGTCGATCTTGCTCCCGGTGAGCACGGGTCCCTGCTTGTTGGGCGCGATCGAGGGGACCGCATACCGGACGAGTCCCTGCTGGGTCACGCTGTAGTCGTCATTTGCGTGGATGAACTCGCCACCCATCACCACGTATTGCGAGGTGCCGGTGACGGTCCACGGCCCCTGGCCCTGGCCGGTGTACGTCCCGGTGTCGAGGCCCGGGAACCAGTCGAGCAGCGTCGGCGACGGGTTGCCGGCGAAGTTGTAGTAGCCGCCATAGGGGTTCGTCGTTACGGTGCCCGTCGCGGCCTTCGACATCGCGGTCGCGTGATGCATCGTCCACGGGTCGGTCTGCGGGAACCCACCGATGTCGCCGCAGAAGTGCTTGTGGCTCGCCTGGTACACGGCGCCGCCCATCGGGAAGGAGGAGTACGTGTCACCGTGGCAGTCCTCGACCCAGACCAGCGTGCCACCGTTCCAGTCCGCACGGAACGTGCCCTCGAGGTTGCCGCCGGTGCCGAAGACGTAGCCCGTGCCGTAGACGGAGTCGCTGTCCCCCGACAGGCTCGTGATCGCGGCCTCTGAGCCGCCGTCGCGGACGAGCGAGTTCACAGCGAACGGCAGCAGAGCACCGGTCGTCGCGTCGACGGCGCCCAGGCCGTAGCCAGGTGAGGACGAGCCGTTGAGCGTGGTGAACGAGCCGCCGACGACGATCTCCGAGCCGTCAGGAGACATGACCATCGCGTTCACACCGCTCGCGCCGGCCGCTGAGGGGGCCCAGCTCATCAGCGAGCCGTCCGAGGCGCTGACCTCCGCGAGCCGCGTGCGCGGCGTGCTCCCGATCGAGCTGAAGAGTCCGCCGAAGTAGACGGTCGTCGCCGTCGCCACGATCGCCCGCACCTTGGCGTCGGGCTTCGGGGTGAACGAGGGGATGAGCGCACCGGTCTTCGCGTCGAGAGCCGCGATGCGCCACACGGTCGCGCCGTTGACCGAGGTGAAGTCACCCCCCACGTAGATGCGTGAACCGTCCGGAGACGCGGTGATCGCCAGCGCCTGGGCGTTCAGTGACGGTGCCCATGACGTGATCAGGTCGCCGGTACGGATGTCGTACGCAAGAAGGTTCAACCGGGGCACGGTGTTCACACCCGGCGCGGCACCGGCGGGGCGGGCCGTGGAGAAGCTACCCGCGACGTACACCGTGTTGCCCACAACCACCTGCTGCCACGCGACACCGTCGATCTGGACCGTCGGCAAGCCGTCCGAAGAGACGGTGACCGGCGTCGTCGGGTCGGGCGGCATGGTGTCGGCGCTCGCAGGCAGAGCCGTCACGCAGCCGACCAGTGCGACCGCGACCGCCCCCACACTTGCCGCGAGGATACGGGTGAGATGGGCGATTCGCGGCATGATGGCCCCCGGGACGACTCAGCGGCGCTCAGCCTCTCTGAGCGGGACCGCACCCAGAGCCTAATCTGGTCAAAGCAGGACGATCATCGACCAAGTGGGTGAAATCGGACATCTTGCCATGGATTCGACACCGGGCCGCTCAGCGCGACGCGGGATCGCCTGAGAACACGACGGTCGGGGCCTGGGTGGAATAGCTCACGTCGAGACGCACGGAACTGTCCGCCGACGGCGCGACCGAGAAGACGTAGACCCCCGTGGCGGACGCGCCTGCCGCAAGCAGGCCCGAGAGCAGGGATGCCGGAGACCCGAACATCGAGACACCCGGATCACCGTTCGCATCCGTCAGGTTCACGATGACGCTGCCGAGGTCGATGACGCCCGACGAGCCGTTCGTGACCGTGATCGTGAACGCCAACGCCGGACCGCTGATCTCCCCTGGTCCGTGCGCGGTCGCCACGATCGACTCGATCTTGTCGAGCTTCGCGACCACGCCGGTCCCGAAGTCGGCCGGTTGGCTCAACGGCACGGCCGCCTTGGTCGGCGGGGAGGCCTCGCCAGGCTCTGTTGCCGGGGTCGACGAGGTGGTGGCGGGTCCCGAGACCGCGGACGTCGGTGGCGAGCCTGTCGGCGACGCGGTCGCCGCTCCCGTGACCTGCGTGGTCGAGCCCGTCGTGGCCGCGGAGTTCGCGCTCGAGGGGCTGCTGGTCGAGGTGCAGCCGCCGATCGCGAGCAGGAGCCCGAGGCCCGCCGCGAGGACCGGGGCCCGACGAGCCGACGGTCCTACCGCGTTCCGAGTCATCGTGCCTCCCCTGTCACGCTGTCGATCTCCACCATGTCACGCCGCCACTTCCGCAGGGCCAGGACCAGGTGCCCGAGATTCGCGACGAACAGCACCGTGTAGATCACGAAGAAGACCCGCGGCCAGCCGAGCGTCAGGAACGAGAGCACCAGGATGCCGTAGTCGGTAGGCAGCAGGAGCAGTCGACGCGCGACGGACGTCGGTACGACACGCCGGGCGGGGCCACCGTGCCGTGCCGCGTGCACCTCACGGAGCTTGTCGTTGAGGATCATCGTGAAGAACGACACCGCCGCCACGAGGGCGAACCCCACCGGCACCAGAAGCCAGGCGGCCGAGGAGAGGTCCGCGAAGCGGTAGGCCATGACGAGCACCGCGAGGTGAAGCGAGGACAGTTTGACGCTGTCGACGACATGGTCGAGCCATTCGCCCGCCAGGCTCCCGCCACCGCGGAGGCGCGCGACCTGCCCGTCCGCGGAGTCGAACGCATAGCCGAGAGCCAGACCCACCCACACGACGATCCCGAGCCACCACGTGGGCGCGAGTGTCGGCACGAGCGCGATGGCCGCAAAGGTGATCACTGCACTGATCGCGGTCACGGAGTCGGGAACGAGGCCGCGTCGATACGCCCATGCGGCCAGCAGCCGGCCCACCCGACGATTGACGAGGATCGAGTACGGCGGCGCACCGCTCGCCACCGCCTTCTGCGCGTCCGCCAGCTGGCGGACGATCTCGCGGTACGACGTCGTCGCTGCGGGCCGAGGATCGGTCGTGCTGCTGCGCGCCCTCACGTGCGCCTCCCTCTGGTCGATGCACCATCCTGCCCGGATCGTGCCGCGGAGACGACGGTCCGGCGACCCCGTCGCACGCCTGCGAGCGGGGAGCGCCCGGTCGCCAGCCGCCGGCAGAGCTCCTCGTAGCGAGCCGTGACGTCGTCCCAGTCGTACCTGAGCGCCGCACGCGCCGCAGCTGCCGCCCGGACCCGGGTCCCCTCGACGTCCTGCTCGGCGCGCTCGACCTCGGCGGCGAGCTCGTCAGGCGTGGCAAAGTATCGTCCGGAGTCGCCGAGAACCTCGCGGTTGAACCCGACGTCGAACGCGGTCGTGGCCGTCGCCGCACCGATCGCCCTCAGGAGAGACGGGTTCGTCCCCCCGACCGAGTGCCCGTGCAGGTACAGATAGGCGTGCGCGTACAGCTCGTCGAGAAGCTGCTGATCCCAGAGCCCGCCGACGAAGTGCACCCGCGGGTCGTCACCGGCGAGGGCGTGCACCTGCTCGGTGTACCGGTCGGAGTACGGCGCCGCGCCGACGACGACGAGCGGGAACCGGGCTGCGCTGCGTCGGTACCCGTCCACGATGAGGTGAACATGGTTCTCGGGCTCGAACCTGGCCACGACCAGGTGGTACTGCCCCGCCGCGAGCCCCAGCTCCCCCAGCCGATGAGCCGCCCCGGTGTCGACGGTCGGCGCGCCGTAGGCGATCAGCTCGGTCGGCACGTCGAACTGCTCCCGGTAGTAGTCGGCGATCCCGGTCGCGTCGGCGATCAGCGCGTCGGACCACCGGACGGCGAGCGACTCGGCGACGCGATAGTAGCGCTTCCCGGTCGGCCCCCACTTCGCTCGCTTCCACTCGAGGCCATCGACGTGCGTCGCGACCGGGAGTCGCGCAGCACGGATCATCGGGAGCCAGGGCGAGTTCGCCGCATTGAAGAGGAGCACGGCGTCGACGCGGTGCGCAAGCAGATGTGCGACCGAGAGACCGGTGTGGCTCAGCGTCTCCAGCGAGCGCCGGCGCGTCGCCGCGAGGTGGACCAGCTCCATCCCGAGGTACTCGTCGACCGGGTCGGCCTCGGGAACCCGCCGACAGTAGACGACGACCTCGTGTCCCCTCTCCGCGAGTCGACGGCCGACCTCCTCGACGCACGTCTCGAAGCCGCC
>DATKTF010000158.1:0-2664 GCA_035531255.1 Cellulomonadaceae bacterium | reverse complement strand
CAGCACGGCCGGGTCGGTGGCCAGCGCCTGCGCGATCCGGACCCGCTGCTGCTCCCCCCCGGAGAGCAGGCCGACGGGGACGTCGGCGTACTCGGTGGCGCCGACAGCCTCGAGCAGCTCGTCGACGCGCGCGCGCGTCTCGCGTCGGTGGCTCAGGCCCGCGAGACCCCAGCGATGCCCGTCGATACCCATCCGCACGAGGTCGCGCGGGCGTACCGGGGTGATCGGGTCGACGAGCCGTTGCTGCGGCACGTAGCCGATCGCGCAGCAGGACGCCCGCCCCGGCGGTCCGCCGAGGATGCTCAGGCGGCCGCTGGTGAGCTCCTGCAGGCCGAGCAGGACGCGGAGAAGGCTGGTCTTCCCCGACCCGTTCGGTCCGAGGACCGCGAGGAACTCGCCCGCCTGGACGGCGAGGTCGACGTCGGACCACACGGTCCGGTCGCCGAACGTGAGGCCGGCGCCGTCGAGCTCGAGCACGGGCCCGGTCGTGCGGCGCGCCGCCGCTCCGGCGGCCTCCCGCGTCACTTGCCCAGCGCCGATGCGAGAGCGGTGATGGTCGACGACATCCACGTGACGTACGTCTTCCCGGCCGGCAGCGTCTCGGTCACCGGGACCACCGGGACCCCCGCGCGTCTCGCCGCGTCGAGCACCGTGGTGGTCTGGGGCCCGACGGCCTGCTCGTTGTACACCAGGGCGGCGACGTCGTGCTGGGTGAAGAGTGCGAGCGTCGACTGCATGACGGCGGGCGGCACGTCGGTCTGCGCCTCGATCGCGGCGGAGAACGCTGCCGGCGTCCTGTCCACGAGACCGGCCCCGTCGAGCAGGTACACCGGCACGGGTTCGGTGATCGCGACGCCGGCGCCTGCGTGCGCAGCCTTGACGGCGGCCAGCTGCTGCTGCAGGCCGGCGACCTGTGCGGTGAGCGCGGACGCGTTGGCGGAGAAGAGGTCGGCCTGGGCCGGGTCGGCGGCCGTCAGCGCCGCCGAGATCGCGGCGACGACCTTGTCGACGGAGGCGAAGTCGTACCAGACGTGCTCGTTCAGCTGACCTGCGACGGACTTCTTGCCCGAGATCGTGACGGCGTCGAGGACCGTGGCCTTCGTGCCGCTGGCCTTCACCATGGTCGCGACGAAGTCGTCGTAGCCGCCGCCGTTCTCGATCACCACGGCCGCCTTCGCGATGGCCAGCTCGGTCTGCGCGTTGGCCTCGTAGGAGTGCGGGTCGGCGTTCGGGTCGCTGATGATCGAGGTGACGGTCACGGCGCTGCCGCCGATGGTCTGGACGAGGTCGCCCCACACGTTCGTCGAGGCGACGACCGCGATCGTCCCGGACGTCGACCCGGACGGTGCCGAGGAGGTGCTGCCCGAGGTGGAGCAGGCGCCGAGTGCGATCAGAGCGGTCACGGCGGCGAGAGCCGCGACCGCATTCCGGGAGGCGGGCCGCATGGGAGGACCTTTCGATCAGAGTCAGGACTGGCAGGCGCGGCTCCATCGCCGTCAGATGCTAACGATAGCAGTTCTCATTAACAGCGTCCACTCGACCCTCGCTCCCGAGACCGGAGCGCGCGTGCGGAGCTCGAGCCGGTCCGCGGGCCACCGGACGGCCGGTCACCCCGGTAACCTGACCTGTCAGCCCACGGCACCCAGCCGCGGGGCGCAGCACCCAGGAGTGATCACCCGTGGCCGCACCGTCTCGTCTCGACTCCGTCATCTCCCTCGCCAAGCGGCGTGGCTTCGTCTTCCCGTCGGGAGAGATCTACGGCGGCACGCGGTCGGCGTGGGACTACGGCCCGCTCGGCGTCGAGCTCAAGGAGAACATCAAGAAGCAGTGGTGGCGCACGATGGTGACGAGCCGCGAGGACATCGTCGGGCTCGACTCGTCCGTCATCCTGCCGCGGCAGGTCTGGGTCGCCTCGGGGCACGTCGGCGTCTTCACCGACCCGCTCACCGAGTGCCTCAGCTGCCACAAGCGGTTCCGTGAGGACCAGATGCTCGAGGAGTTCGAGGAGAAGAAGGGCCGCGTCCCCGAGGGCGGTCTCGCCGAGATCGCCTGCCCCAGCTGCGGTACCCGCGGGAAGTGGACCGAGCCGCGCGACTTCAACATGATGCTCAAGACGTACCTCGGACCGGTCGAGGACGAGTCCGGACTGCACTACCTGCGGCCCGAGACCGCGCAGGGCATCTTCGTGAACTTCGCCAACGTCGTGACGACGAGCCGCAAGAAGCCGCCGTTCGGCATCGGTCAGATCGGCAAGTCCTTCCGCAACGAGATCACCCCGGGGAACTTCATCTTCCGGACGCGCGAGTTCGAGCAGATGGAGATGGAGTTCTTCGTCGAGCCCGGTACCGACGAGGACTGGCACCAGTACTGGATCGACACCCGGACCGCCTGGTACACGGACCTGGGCATCTCCGCCGAGAACCTGCGGCACTACGAGCACCCGAAGGAGAAGCTCTCGCACTACTCGAAGCGGACCGTCGACATCGAGTACCGGTTCGGCTTCCAGGGCAGCGAGTGGGGCGAGCTCGAGGGCATCGCGAACCGCACCGACTTCGACCTCACGACCCACTCCGAGCACTCGGGGACCGACCTGTCGTACTTCGACCAGGCCAAGAACGAGCGCTGGGTCCCGTACGTGATCGAGCCGGCCGCCGGTCTGACCCG
>DATKTF010000157.1:0-2012 GCA_035531255.1 Cellulomonadaceae bacterium | reverse complement strand
GTCAGCGTCACGCCGATCTCCTCGAGCCCGAGCCCGGAGGTGTTGGGGACCGACCCGACCGTCATCAGCGCGTGGCTCCCGGCCACCTGGGTCCCGTCCTGCAGGTGCACGACGACACCGTCGGCAGTCCGCTCGACGCGGGCGGCCCGACCCCGCACGACGTGCATCCCGCGCCGCTCGAAGACCTGCTGCAGCACCTCCGCGGCGTCGCGATCCTCACCGGGCAGCACCCGCTCGCGGCTGGACACGAGCGACACCGAACACCCCATCGCGAGGTACGCGCTGGCGAACTCCGCACCGGTCACCCCAGACCCCACAACCACCAGGTGCGAGGGGAGCTCGCGCAGGTCGTAGAGCTGCCGCCAATCGAGGATCCGCTTCCCGTCGGGCTCCGCGCCCGGCAGCACCCGCGGCGACGCGCCCGTCGCGAGCAGCACCACGTCGACCTCGACCAGCTCCTCGCCACCGCCGTCGAGCGTGACCTCAATGCGGCCGGTGCCCTTCAGGCACGCGCTGCCGTGCAGGATCCGCACGCCGGCCTTCGTCACGCTGCGCTCGATGTCCCGCGACTGCGCAAGTGCCAGCGTCTTGACCCGGGCGTGCACCTCGCTGACATGCGCGGAGACGCCGGTTCCGGCGTGCACTCCCACCCGATTCGCCTCGGACAGGGTCGTCATCGCCTCGCTCGTCGCGATGAACGTCTTGGACGGCACGCAGTCGGCCAGCACGCACGCACCGCCGACGCCGTCACGGTCGATGAGGGTCACCTCCGCGCCCAGCTGTGCGGCCACCAGCCCCGCTTCGTACCCGGCCGGTCCGCCGCCGACAATCCCGATGCGTGTCACGCGACCATGGTCCCACTGCACCTGTCGAGCCCCCCGATACGCTCGCGGCCATGGCGCTCTACGCCGCGTACGGCAGCAACTGCGACCCCTCGCAGATGCTCCAGCGCTGTCCCCACTCCCCGGCCGCGGGCGTCGGCTGGATCCAGGGTTGGCGCCTGACCTTCGGCGGCGAGGACCTCGGCTGGGAGGGGGCTCTCGCGACGCTGGTCCAGTCCGAGGGCGACCAGGTCTTCGTGGCGCTGTACGACGTGACGGAGGCCGACGCCCGCCAGCTCGACGAGTGGGAGGGCGCCGACTCCGGGCTCTACCGGAAGATCACCGTCCGGGTCTACACCCTTCACGGCGACCAGCTCGCGTGGGTGTACGTGCTCGACGGCTACGAGGGCGGCCTCCCGTCTGCCCGCTACCTCGGTGTCCTCGCCGACGCGGCGGAGGCCGCCGGGGCACCCGACGACTACGTCGCGGAGTTGCGGTCGCGGCCCTGCTCGTCGACCGGCGTCTGAGCCGGGTACGTACCGAGGCGGCGTACGACGTCCGCGATCGAGTCCAGCTTCTGGTGCGTCAGCCCGAGCGTGGACACGTGCGACCAGGCCACCCGGCCCTTCGGGTCGATCACGAACACCGACCGCTTCGTCATCAGCGGCCCGTTGACGCCGTACGCCTTCACGACGCTCTTGTCGGTGTCCGCCAGCAACGGGAACGGCAGCCGGCGTTTCTCGGCGAAGGCGCGGTGGCTGGCGGTGTCCTGGGTCGAGATGCCCCAGAGCACGACGTCGAGGTCGGCGAGCAGGTCGAGGTCGTCGCGGTACGAGCAGAGCTGCCGGGTGCACCCGGGCGTGTTGTCCGCCGGGTAGAAGGCGAGCACGACCGCCTTACCGCGCTGCGCGGACAGCGTCGCGGTCGTCTCGCCGTCGGTGGTCCAAGCGGGCAGCGTGAAGTCGGGCGCAATGTCACCGACGGCGGGGGGACGGCTCATGCCGATCATCGTCGCCCATCGCGGGCGACTCCGCCCACCGGGGCGTCGGCCGGCACCTCGAGCGGTTCCCGACGACGGCGCCGCCCCTCCTCCGCGACCACCACCGCGACGGCCAGCAGGGTCAACGCACCGCCGATCACCGCCGACCGCGTGATCGGCTCGTCGACGAACAGCGCGCCGAGCAGGACCGC
>DATKTF010000156.1:0-14423 GCA_035531255.1 Cellulomonadaceae bacterium | reverse complement strand
CCCGGTGCGGATCATCTCGCACGCATAGCCGATCGCCTCCGCCCCGGAGGCGCACGCAGACACGAGCGCGTGAGCACCGGCGCGCGCGCCGAACTCGAGCTCGACGTATGCGGCCGGTGAGTTCGGCATGAGCATCGGGACCGTCATCGGCAGGACCCGACGCGCTCCCTTCTCCCGCATGGTGTCCCACGCGTCGAGGGTCGTCCAGATGCCGCCGATGCCGGAGGAGACGACCGCTCCCAACCTCTCGGGATCGACCTCCGGGCTGCCGGCGTGGGCCCATGCCTCACGTGCCGCGATGATCGCGTACTGCGCCGAGGGGTCCATCCGCTTCGTCTCCGGGCGGGGCAGGACGTCCACCGACGGGACCTTCAGCTGCGCGGCGAACGAGACCGCGATCCCGTACGTCTCGGCCCAGTCGTTCGGCAACGTCCTGGCACCGGACTCGCCGGCGAGCGCGGCACGCCAGGTGCTCGCGACATCGCCCCCGAGGGGAGTCGTGGCGCCGAGGCCGGTGATCACTACATCGGGCACGCTGCTCATGGCTGCTCCTTGCGGGCGGGGGCGGTGTCGGGGGTGCGGCACGGTCTCGGTCGAGACGGCACCGCACCCCCGACCGTCGAGTACCTGTCGGTGTGGTGCTGGTCAGCCCTGCGCGCCGACGATGAACGAGACGGCGTCGCCGACGGTCGCGAGGTTCTTGACCTCGTCGTCGGGGATCCGGACGTCGAACTTCTCCTCCGCGAGGGTCACGATCGTCATCATCGACAGCGAGTCGATGTCGAGGTCGTCGGTGAAGGACTTCTCGGGCAGGACGGAGTCGGCGGGAAGGCCGGTCTCCTCGCTGACGATCTCGACCAGCCCGGCCAGGATCTCCTGCTCGGTGTACGCCATCGTTGTCTCCTTGGTGTCGGTACTACGCGGTGTCCCCGCGGTCGGTGCTGCGGGCGGAACGGCCTGGTGGCCGCTCCGACGGTGCCATCCGGCGGTGGTGCTCGGTGCCGGCCGGAGTCGATTGTCCTCGATCGCCGGGCTCCGTCCCGGCAGCGGCGCGTCCCCTTACGGGAGGACGACGACCTGTGCGGCGTAGACGAGCCCCGCACCGAAACCGATCTGCAGCGCGAGCGCACCGCTGGAGACCTGTCCCTCCCGGAGCAGGCGTTCGGTCGCGAGCGGGATCGACGCGGCCGACGTGTTGCCCGTGTCGGCGATGTCCCGGGCGACCACGACGGTGTCCGGCAGCTTGAGCTGCTTGATCATCTGGTCGATGATCCGCATGTTCGCCTGGTGGGGGATGAAGACGTCGATGTCGTCCGGACCGACACCGGCGGCCTCCATGGCCTGCTGGGCGACGGGCGCCATCTTCCATACCGCCCACTTGTAGACGCTCGGTCCCTCCTGGCGCAGCGTCGGCCAGCCGGCACCCGAGTCGCGCATGTCGAGCCACGAGTGCGTCTGCCGGATCGACTGGGCCTGCGAACCGTCGGAGCCCCAGATCGTCGGGCCGATCCCCGGGAAGTCCGACGGGCCGATCACGACGGCGCCGGCACCGTCGCCGAGCAGGAACGAGATCGAGCGGTCGGTCGGGTCGACGAACTCGCTCATCTTCTCGGCGCCGATGACCAGGACGTTGCGGGCGGCTCCGGCGCGGACGAGCGCGTCCGCCTGACCGATCCCGTAGCAGTACCCGGCGCACGCGGCCGAGATGTCGTACGCGGCCGCCGGCGTCGCACCGATCCGGTCCGCGAGGATCGCCGCGCCCGACGGCGTCTGGTGGAAGTACGTCACCGTCGAGAGGATCACCGCGTCGATGTCCGCCCCCGTGAGCCCGGCGTCGTCCAGCGCCGCTCGTGCGGCGCCCTCGGCGAGGTCGAGGACGTCGGTGTCCGCTCCGGCGCGTCGGCGCGTGATGATGCCGGTCCGCTGCCGGATCCACTCGTCGGACGAGTCGATCGGCCCGACGAGCTCGTCGTTGGTCACGACGAGCTCGCCCCGGACGCCACCCAGCCCGAGGATGCGGGTGTGGGCGGGGCCGGACGACTGGGTGAGGGTCGGTCGCGTCACGAGGGGGTCTCCTGGGTGCTGGGGCGTCCGCCGGGCATCACGCCGGCGTGTCGGCGGACGAGGTCGCGGGCGGCGTCGAGGTCGGCCGGCGTCTTGACCGCGACCGTCTCCACGCCTGGCAGAGTACGCCGCGCCAACCCGACGAGCACTCCGGCCGGGGCGAGCTCGACCGCCCCGGTGACGCCGAGCGCGAGGAACGTCTCCTGGCAGAGGTCCCAGCGCACCGGTGCGACGACCTGCGCCACCAGGCGCTCGAGCACGCGCGCGCCGACGCCGTGGCCGGCCCCGGCGTCCAGGTCCGCGTAGGTGCGGCCGTCCGCGTTCGACAGCAGGGTCAGGACGGGGTCGTGCGGCGCGAGGGCAGCGGCGACCGGGGCGAGCCGGTCGGCCGCGGACTGCATGTACGAGGTGTGGAAGGCGCCGGCGACCTGCAGCGGGATCACTCGCGCCTTGGTCGGCGGCATCGCGGCGAGTCGGGCCAGTCCGTCGAGCGACCCGGCAGCCACGACCTGGCCGGCGCCGTTGACGTTCGCGGGCACGAGCCCGGCCGCCTCGATCGCCGCGAGGACCTCGACCGGATCGCCACCGACGACCGCGCTCATCCCGGTCGGTGTCGCCGCTGCCGCCTCGGCCATGAACGAGGCGCGAGCGGAGACGAGCGACACGGCCTCGGCGTCGTCGAGGACGCCCGCGACCGCGGCGGCGCTGAACTCACCGACCGAGTGGCCCGCCGTGACATCGACGACCTCACGTGCAGGTCGGCCCTCGAGCACCGCTCCCAGGGCGAGGAGCGACGCCGAGACGATCAGCGGCTGTGCCACTGCGGTGTCGCGGATCGTGTCCGCGTCGGAGACCGTGCCGTGGGTGCGCAGGTCGAGACCGGACGCGGCCGAGAAGGCCGCGAGCCGGTCGTCCGCGCCCGGGAGGTCGAGCCACGGGTTCAGGAACCCCGGGGACTGTGAGCCCTGGCCGGGGCAGAGGATGGCAAGCACGTCTCCACTGTGTCGAACCGTGGGCTCCGGTCCCGGTCACGACGCGCACCAAGGATCACCGGAGCGGTTGTCGAGTACCTACAAGGTGGGTGTCGGAGGTGACGACCGGGTCGGCACGGTCACGCGGGACCGATCCCGTCGAGCCGTCCGAGTGCGAGGGCCGTCTGGAGAACGTAGGCCTCGCGCGGGTCGAGCGGGTCCCAGCCCGTCACGTCCGAGACCCGCCGGAGGCGGTACCGCACGGTGTTGGGGTGCACGTACAACGTGCGGGCCGCGCCCTCGAGCGACCGACCCCCGCCGAGGTAGGTCGACAGCGTCTCGAGCAACGCGCCGGTGCTGGCGAGCAGCGGACGGTATGCCTGGTCGACCAGCTGGCGCCGCGCCGTCGTGTCGCCGGTGAGCACGCGCTCGGGGAGCAGCTCGTCGGCCTGGACCGGTCGGGGTGCCTGCGCCCATGCGGGCGCGGCGCGGAGTCCCGCGAGAGCGGCTTGCGCCGAGTGCGCCGAGTCTGCGAGGTCGTGCGCCTGCGGGCCGATCACGACAGGCCCGGGCCCGAACCGGGGGAGGAGCGACGTCGCGGCGGCGAGGAGGTCGCCGTCACCGCCGAGGAACACGATGAGCCGGTCACCCTGGATCCCGACGAGCGCATCGTCTGCCGCTCGTCGAGTGGCACGTCGGAGGTCGGCCGCGCGCATGTCGTCGAGCGGGGACACCGTCGTGCCGACCATGACGAGCGTCGAGCCGCGCCCGCTCCATCCCAGGGCCGAGACCCGGGACCGGAGCGACTGGTCGGCGTCGCCCCGGACGAGCGCGTCGACGACCAGCGCCTCGAGTCGGGCATCCCACGCGCCGCGAACCTCGGCGGCCCGCGCATACACCTCGGCCGCCGAGAACGCGACCTCGCGGGAGTAGCGGAGGACGGCCTCGCGTACCTCGCGCTCGCCTCCCGGTGCGGCCAGCTCGTCCGAATGCGTCTCGACCACGTTCACGATCACGCGCACCAGCTGGAGCGTGTGCTGCAGCGAGATCGAGCGGGTGAGCTCGGGGGGTGCCGCGGAGAAGATGTCGCCGACACCGTGCGGTGGTGCCGCCGGGTCCGAGAACCATCCGATGAACGCCGCGATGCCGGCCTGGGCGACGAGTCCGACCCATGAGCGGTCCTCGGCGGGGAGCGTGCGGTACCAGGCGAGGTCCTCGTCGAGACGGCGCATCGCCGATGCGGCGAGCAGGCCGCTAGCCTCGCGGACGCGGCGCAGCGTGTCGGCCTCGGCGCTCGTCGATTGCTCCCGCATGCGTTGAGCATACGGTCCGGGTTTGTCGGTAGTCGACAAACCCGTGCATCGGCGTGAGGTCATGCGTGGCGAGTCCACGGGGCGGGCGGACGAGTCGACCGCTTCTTCGACCGGTACGTCGACGCCCACTCCGTTATGGTTCCCTCATGGCTCTGCTGCCCCGTCTTCGACACCTCATGCGACGCCCGTCGTCGGCGTCGAAGGTCGGTGCGCGCCGCCCCACCAAGGCGGCAAGGCGAGGAGACACGCTCCACGAGGACGCGCTGCGGTCCATGCTCGGGGACGACCCGAACAACGTGCGCGCGTTCCAGGCCCTCGCCGAGATCGTCCGCCGACGGGCCGCGAGCCAGGTCTCCGACGAGGATCCGCTCACCGCTCCGGCAGACGAGACCGAGGTCAGGCGGGCCGCCGACCTCGCCGTCTGGTCCCTCGCGGAGGAGCTCGCCGGCAACCCGAGGGCGTGGTACCCGTTGATCGAGCTCGCACGACTCTCGGTCGGGGACGACCACGAGGGGACGCTGCGTCGACTGGCCACCGCGGCCGAGCGTGACCCGTCCGGATCGGCGCTCGCCGAGGGCCTTGCGGTGCTCCGCGACGCCGAGCTCCCGGGTGAGGCGCTCGGTCTGGGCATCGGGCACTGGCGACCCCGTGAGCACACGCCCGAGGTCGCTCGGCAGATGGTTCTCGCCGCGCTCGAGGCCGGGCGCCCGCTCGAGGCCAAGCAGCACCTGCGGGCTCTCGAGGAGCACACCGACGCGCGGAAGACCGCGGCTCTGCGTGCCGACCTCGCCCGCCTGATCGCCGAGGCGTAGGGGCGCGTCGGACCGCGCCCCGAGGGCGCGGTGTCGCCGCCACGTGCCGACGGCTGCGTGACGAGGACTCCGCTCATGACGAACGGGCCCCGCGGAGGGGCCCGTTCGTCATGAGCGCGGCGTGATCAGGAATCCCCACCCGCGTTGCCGGAGGTACCCGCCGTGACGTCGTGCAGGCGGTACTGCTCGATCGCCCGCGCCGGGGCGTCGGGCGCCACCTTGCCGTCGCGCGCGAGCTGCTGGAGCACCCGGACCGTGACCGACGGGCCGTCGATCTTGAAGTGCCGGCGCGCCGCCGGACGCGTGTCGGAGAACCCGAATCCGTCTGCACCCAGGGTGGCGAAGGTCCCCGGGATCCACTGGCGCACCTGGTCCGGGACGAGGTGGTCGAAGTCCGTCGTCGCCACGAACGGTCCCTCGGCACCGGCCAGCTTGGCCGTGAGGTAGGCCTCGCGCGGTTCCTGCTCCGGGTGGAGGAACGCCTGGCGCTCGGCCGCGAGACCGTCGCGACGGAGCTCGTTCCAGCTCGTGACGCTCCAGACCGCAGCGCGGACGCCCCAGTCCCGGGCGAGGAGCTCGCGGGCCTCCAGCGCCCACAGGATCGCGACGCCGGAGGCGAGGATCTGGGCCCGTGGCCCGTCGCCCTCGGCCGGTGAGAGGAGGTGGATGCCGCGGAGGATCCCCTCCACGTCCACGTCCTCAGGCTCGGCCGGCTGCTGCATCGGCTCGTTGTAGACGGTCAGGTAGTAGATGACGTTCGGGTCGCGCCCGTCGTCGCCGTACATCCGCTGGAGGCCGTCGCGCACGATGTGCCGGATCTCGTACCCGTACGCCGGGTCGTAGTGCACGACGTGCGGCATCGTCCCCGCCAGCAGGGGGGAGTGACCGTCGGCGTGCTGCAGGCCCTCGCCGGTCAGCGTCGTGCGACCCGCGGTCGCCCCGACGAGGAATCCTCGCGTCATCTGGTCGCCGGCCGCCCAGAACTGGTCGCCCGTCCGCTGGAACCCGAACATCGAGTAGTAGAAGTAGAACGGGATCAGCGGCTGGCCGTGCGTCGCGTAGGAGGTCCCGACCGCCTGGAACGCGGCAGCGGAACCGGCCTCGTTGATGCCGGTGTGCATGATCTGACCGACCTCGGACTCCTTGTAGCTGAGGATCAGGTCGCGGTCGACGGCGAGGTAGTGCTGGCCGAGGGTGTTGAAGATCTTGGCGGTCGGGAAGATCGCGTCCAGACCGAACGTCCGGGCCTCGTCCGGGATGATCGGCACGATTCGCGGTCCGATCTCCTTGTCCTTGATCAGGTCCTTGAAGAGCTGGACGAGCGCCATCGTCGTGGCGACCTCCTGCTGACCCGATCCCTTGGCCAGCCGTGCGTAGGCCTCCTCACCCGGGAGCCGGAGCGGCTCGTAGGTGGCGCGGCGTTCCGGGACGAACCCGCCGAGGGCACGGCGACGGTCGAGCATGTACTGGATCGCGGGGTCGTCCGCACCCGGGTGGTAGTACGGCGGAAGATACGGCTCCGCGTCGATCTGCTCGTCCGTGATCGGGATGTGGAGCTCGTCGCGGAGCGCCTTGAGGTCGTCGCCCTTGAGCTTCTTCATCTGGTGGGTCGCGTTCCGCCCGGCGAACCCGGACCCGAGGCCGTAGCCCTTGATCGTGTGCGCCAGGATCACCGTCGGCTGGCCCGTGTGAGCGCTCGCCGCGGCGTAGGCCGCGTACAGCTTGCGGTAGTCGTGGCCGCCGCGCTTGAGCGCCCAGATCTCGTCGTCGGTCATCTTCTCGACGAGCGCCTTGGTGCGCGGATCCCGGCCGAAGAAGTGCTCGCGCACGAACGCGCCGTCGTTCGCCTTGAACGTCTGGAAGTCACCGTCCGGCGTGGTGTTCATGAGGTTGACCAGCGCGCGGTCCTTGTCCGCGTTGAGCAGGACGTCCCACTCGCGCCCCCAGATCACCTTGATCACGTTCCAGCCGGCGCCGCGGAACTGGGCCTCGAGCTCCTGGATGATCTTGCCGTTCCCGCGGACCGGGCCGTCGAGGCGCTGCAGGTTGCAGTTCACGACGAAGGTCAGGTTGTCCAGACCCTGCTGCCCGGCGAGCTGCAGCATGCCCCGGCTCTCGGGCTCGTCCATCTCGCCGTCGCCGAGGAAGGCCCACACGTTCTGCTGGCTCGTGTCCTTGATGCCGCGCAGGTGCAGGTACCGGTTGGTCCACGCCTGGTAGATCGCCGACGCCGGGCCGAGGCCCATCGAGACCGTGGGGAACTCCCACAGCCCGGGTGCCAGCCGCGGGTGCGGGTACGAGGGCAGTCCGCCCCCGGGGTGCGAGAGCTCCTGGCGGAACCCGTCGAGCTGGTGCGCGCTGAGGCGCCCCTCGAGGAACGCTCGCGCGTACACGCCGGGGGAGGCGTGCCCCTGGAAGTACACCTGGTCGCCACCGCCGGGGTGGTCCTTGCCGCGGAAGAAGTGGTTGAGGCCGACCTCGTAGAGCGTCGCGACCGACGCGTACGACGAGATGTGGCCGCCGACGCCGATCCCCGGGCGTTGCGCGCGCGTCACCATGACGGCGGAGTTCCAGCGGATCCAGGAGCGGTAGCGGCGCTCGATGACCTCGTCGCCGGGGAAGTAGGGCTCGTCGTGGACACCGATCGTGTTCACGTACGGGGTGTTGAGCGAGGTCGGGATGGCGACGTTCCGTTCCCGCGCCCGCTTGAGCAGGTTGAGCAGGACGTAGCGTGCCCGAGGCCCGCCCTTCTCGTCGATCAGGCCGTCGAGCGACTCGACCCATTCACCGGTCTCGACCGGGTCGATGTCCGGGACCTGGCTCAGCAGGCCGTTGATGAGCGGCCCTCTCTCGTCAGTCGAAGCCACCTGCGCTCCTCGCCTTTCCTCCGCAGCGTTGGGCCGGTCGGCCACGATGCTGTCGTCAACCCGAACCGTGGCGGCGTGCACCGACGGCTTCGGTCGTCGGCCCATTGTCGGACCTCTCTGGGCCGAAAGTCACACCGAGAGCGGCCCACGCCACGTGACGTCCGCGACAATGGCAGCCGACGGCATCGACGTCCCGGATTCCACCTCGACATCGAGACCTCTTGTCAGACCGGGGTCGCGTGCGGTGGGCTAGCGTGTGCCAACAGACAGCAGAGCCGCCAGGGGCGACACGTCGCAACGAGGCAGCTCGATCAGTGACTCGAAAGGAACAGGTCGCAACGTGGTATCCACCTCGGGCCCGGAGGCCGACTCGGCCGCCGCTCGCCTCGGGCTCGCCCCAGGCCAGGTCGTCCAGGAGTTCGGCTGGGCAGACGACGTCGACGACTCTCTTCGGGTCAGCATCGAGACCACCACGGGGAACGAGCTCGTCGACGAGGACTACGACGACGTCACGGACGTGGTGCTCGTCTGGTGGCGCGAGGACGACGGTGACCTCACGGACGCCCTCGTCGACGCGCTCACGGTGCTCGAGGACGGCGGCGTCGTCTGGGTCCTGACGCCGAAGCAGGGCCGGTCGGGCCATGTGGGCCACAGCGACATCGAGGAGGCGGCCACGACGGCCGGCCTCCACGCCACGAGCACGTTCGTGATCGCCGAGGGGTGGTCCGCGACGAGGCTCGGGACCCGGGCGCGCGGCCGTTGACCGGCTCCGGGGGGCAGGTCGTGGTGCAGGTCGGCGACCTGGCACCGGACTTCACGCTGAACGACACGCACGGCACCCCGGTCAGCCTGAGCGAGCTGCGCGGCACGCCCGTGGTCGTGGTGTTCGTGCCGTTCGCGTTCTCGGGCACCTGCACCGGCGAGCTCTGCGAGCTGCGTGACAACATCACGGTGTTCGACGAGGCGGGCGTGCGACTCCTCGTGATCTCGTGCGACTCGATGTTCGCGTTGCGTGCCTGGGCGGAGCAGGAGCACTACGCGTTCGACCTGCTCGCCGACTTCTGGCCGCACGGGGCCGTCGCCCGGGAGTACGGGGTCTTCGCCGAGGACTCGGGCCTCGCCGTCCGGGGCAGCTTCCTGATCGACGCGGGCGGGGTCGTCCGATGGTCGGTCGTCAACCCCCGCAGCCAGGCCCGAGACCTGTCGGGCTATCTCGAGGCGCTCGCCTCGCTGTGACGGGGCGGTCGACCGGTAGGCTGGGCCACCGTCGCAGGGGCCTGTAGCTCAGTTGGTCAGAGCGCCGCGCTTACACCGCGGAGGTCGCCGGTTCGAGACCGGCCGGGCCCACGCTCCACCGTCCGCCGCAGGCGTCGTCTCCGGTGCGCCTCGACCACCGACACCCTGAAGGAGTCCCCGTGCGCGCCACCGTCATCCACGGTCCGTTCGACGTCCGTCTCGAGACCGTGCCGGACCCGACGATCGTGCTCCCGACGGACGCGGTCGTCCGCGTCGTCGCCTCGTGCGTGTGTGGTTCTGACCTCTGGGCGTACCGCGGCATCCGGGCGATCACCGAGCCCCGTCGCTTCGGGCACGAGTTCGTGGGCGTGGTCGAGGAGGTCGGGGCGGAGGTGCGGACCTTGCGTCCGGGACAGTTCGTGATCGCGCCGTTCTCGATCTGCGACAACACGTGCCCGCACTGCCGCAACGGGGTGCAGACGTCGTGCACCCGGTTGTCCTGGTGGGGCGAGCCGGACCACGACGGGGTGCCGACCGACGCCGGCCAGGGCGAGCGCGTCCGGGTCCCGCTCGCCGACGGCACGCTCGTGGCGACCCCGGAGCACCCGGGGGAGTCGCTGCTGCCCAGCGTCCTCACCTTGACCGACGTGATGGGCACCGGTCACCACGCGGCGCGATCCGCGGGGGTCGGGCCAGGCTCGACGGTCGCCGTCATCGGCGACGGGGCTGTCGGCCTCTGCGCGGTGATCGCAGCGCGCCGGTTGGGGGCCGAGCGCATCATCGCCATGTCGCGTCACGCGAGCCGCCAGGAGCTGGCGGTGCGGTTCGGTGCCACCGACGTGGTCGCCGAGCGTGGTGCCGAGGGCGTCGCGCACGTGCGTGACCTGCTCGACGGGCTCGGGGTCGACGCCGCTCTCGAGTGCGTGGGGACCAAGGAGTCGATGCAGCAGGCCCTCGACTCCGCGCGCCCCGGCGGGACGGTCGGGTTCGTCGGGGTGCCGGCCGGTGGTCCCGAGCTCCCGGTCCAGCAGATGTTCTCGTCGAACGTCGGGGTTCGCGGCGGCGTCGCGTCGGTGCGGTCGTACATCCCGGAGCTCCTCGAGGACGTGTGGTCCGGTGCGATCGAGCCGGGGCTCGTGTTCGACCTCGTGCTCCCGCTCGACCAGGTGGCCGAGGCCTATGCGGCGATGGACGAGCGGCGCGCGATCAAGTCGATGCTCCGGCCCGTCACCGCGTGACCTCGCCGACCCGGCTCGCGGGCCGGCGCGGTACGGCAGCAGGATGAGAGAGCCGACCGACGGCGCACGGCCGCGTGCTCGGGCCCTGCCGGTAACGTGCGATCTGTGAACGAGCAGCAGCACGGCACGCCGACGCTCTCCGAGGTCGTCAGGATCCTCGACGCGCTCTTCCCGCCGGGCGCCGCCGAGTCCTGGGACTCGGTCGGGACCGTCTGCGGTGACCCGCGCCAGCCCGTCGAGCGGGTCTTGTTCGCTGTCGACCCGACCGCGGAGGTCGTCGACGAGGCCGTGTCCTGGGGTGCGGACCTCCTGGTGACCCACCACCCGCTGCTGCTCAGGGCCGTGCACTCGGTGGCCGCGACGACGTTCAAGGGCGCGATCGTGCACCGGTTGATCCGTGCCGGCGTCGCGCTGCACGTCGCGCACACCAATGCCGACGCCGCAAGCCGAGGCGTCGCGGACGCCCTGGCCGCAGCGGTCGGCCTCGGCGACGTCCGTCCGCTCGTCGCCGCGCCGATCGAGCCGCTGGACCAGATCGTGGTGTTCGTCCCGGAACCCTCGACGGACGCACTGGTCGACGCTCTCGCCGCAGCAGGAGCCGGGGCGCTCGGCGAGTACACGAGGTGCGCCTGGACCGTGACCGGTGAGGGGACGTTCACCCCGTCGGACGTGGCAGCTCCCACGATCGGTGCTCCCGGTCGCCAGGAGCACGTGCGCGAGTCGCGCGTCGAGATGGTCGCACCGAGGCGACGGCGTGGCGAGATCCTGACGGCGCTGCGAGCCGCACACCCCTACGAGGAGCCGGCGTTCCAGGTCCTCGAGCTCGCCGGGTGGGACGGGGCGACGGGTCTCGGTCGGGTCGGCCGGCTGCCTGAGCCGGTGACGCTGCGAGCGTTTGCCGAGACCGTGGCGCGCGTGCTGCCGCCGACCGTGCAAGGTGTGCGGGTCGCGGGCGAGCTCGAGGCCGAGGTGTCTCTCGTCGCCGTGCTCGGAGGGTCCGGCGACTCGCTGTTCGACGCGGTGCGGGCCTCGGGCGCCGACGTGTACCTCACGTCCGACCTGCGGCACCATCCGGTCTCCGAGCTGCGCGAGCGCGCGGAGTTCGAGGCGCTCGGCGGTCTGCGTGCGCGCTCGACGCCGTACCTCGTCGACGTGCCGCACTTCGCGAGCGAGTGGCCCTGGCTCGAGGGAGCGGCACGTGACCTGCGCGCGTCCCTTGCCCGGGGCGGCACTACGGTGGAGACCCGGGTCAGCACGCGGCGCACCGATCCGTGGACAGCGCGCCTCGCCTCGTCGGAAGGAACCACCCTGTGACCACCGCCCCCGCTGCCGACCAACGGCGACTTCTCGACCTCCAGGCGCTGGACACCCGCCTCGACCAGATCGCGCACCGGAAGAGGACCCACCCGCTGCTGGCCCGTCTCGTCGAGCTCGACAGGCAGGCCGGCGACCTCCACACCGCGCTCGTGACCTCGCAGACGGCCCGCGGGGACCTGCGACGTGAGCTGTCCAAGTCCGAGGGCGACGTGGAGCAGGTCCGCAGCCGCGCCGCGCGCGACCAGGCACGCCTCGACTCAGGCACGGGGTCCCCGAAGGACCTCCAGGCGCTGACGCACGAGCTCGCAGCCCTGGCGAAGCGTCAGGGCGACCTCGAGGAGATCGAGCTCGAGATCATGGAGCGCCTCGAGGCGCACGAGTCCGCCGTCGCCGAGATCCAGCGCGCCTACGACGCGCAGGACGAGGCCCGGCGTGCCGTGGTCGCCGAGCGTGACGCGGCATTCGCCGAGCTCGACGCCGAGGCGACCCGGGTGCGGACCGAGCGCGAGCAGATGGCGTCCGAGGTCGAGGCCTCGTTGCTCGCTCTGTACGAGAAGCTGCGCGCGCGGCTCGGCGGTCTTGCGGTCGCACCCCTGCGCCATGGGCGTTCCGAGGCGAGCGGGCTGATGATCCCGGCGACCGAGCTCGCCCGGATCAAGGCGCTCCCGCCGGAGGAGATCGTGTACTGCGAGGACAGCGGTCGCATCCTCGTGCGCGCGGAGGACTCCTGGCTGTGACCAGCGGCGGCGGCGGTCGACGGCTCGTCGTCGAGGCGGACGGCGGGTCGCGCGGAAACCCGGGCCCCGCGGGGTACGGGGCCCTCGTGCGCGACGCCGCCACCGGCCTGGTGCTCGCCGAGCGCGCCGACTACCTCGGTGTCACGTCGAACAACGTCGCCGAGTACACCGGCCTGATCGCCGGGTTGACGGCCGCACGGGAGATCGACCCGACAGCCTCGCTCGAGGTGCGCATGGACTCGCGCCTCGTCGTCGAGCAGATGACCGGCACCTGGCAGATCAAGCACGCGGACATGCGGCGGCTCGCCCAGCAGGCACGCGACGTGGTCGGGGATGCGCGCGTCACCTACGTGTGGGTGCCTCGGGCAGAGAACTCCGGCGCGGACGCCCTCGCGAACGCGGCGATGGATCGCCGTGGTGCGGTGCGCCGGGACGCGACGCCGGCGGAGACGCGCGGAGTGCGCCCGCTCGAGCACCGACCGTCCGGCACGCCGATCCGTTTCGACGCCGACGAGCCCGTCACGGTCGTGCTGGTGCGGCACGGACAGACCCCGCTCACGGTGTCGAAGGCGTACTCGGGCTCGTCGGAGCCCGGGCCGCCGCTCACGGACCTCGGTCGCGCCCAGGCGGCGCGGGCTGCCGAGCTCGTCCACCGCGTCGGTCGCGACCTGTGGGGCGACGTGCCGTACCCGTCCCAGCTGATCGCCTCGCCCATGATCCGGACCCAGGAGACCGCGCAGGTGATCGGCTCACGGCTCGGCCTCGAGGTCATGACGGAGCCGCTCGTGGCCGAGTGCGACTTCGGTGCGTGGCAGGGCCTCACCGCGGCCGAGATCGAGGCCCGATGGCCTGGGGAGCTGCGCCGTTGGCACGAGGACGCGTCGGTGCGCGCGCCCGGGGGTGAGTCGATCGAGGACGTCGGGAACCGCATGCGTGCGGGTCTCGCGGCGATCCGCGACGCGGGTGTCGACCGGACCGTCGTCGTCGTGAGCCACTCGGTGTCGGTCCGTGCCGCGGTCGGTGTCGCGATCGGCGCCCAGTCGTCCGCGTGGGCGCGCATCCGTGTCGCGCCGGCCTCGGTCAGCATCGTGCGGCTCTTTCGGGACGGCACGAGCGAGGTCTCCGTGGTGGGCTGCCCGAGCGAGACGTAGCGCCGTCAGCCCCGCACGACGAGCGTCAGGGTGCGCGGCCCGCCGCGCGGCGCCGCCGGGCCGAGCTCGACTCCGAGCAACGGACCTGCGGTGAGCTCCTTCGCGGCGACGAGCAGCTCGTCGGCGTCGGCGGGGACGGGTGCGTCGCGCGTGAGGAGATGACGGGTGAGCAGACCGCGCGCGTGCTTCGCGTGGTGCGAGACGACGGTGCGCGCGCCGTCGAGCTCGCGGAGCACCCGGACACCGACCCAGTCCGCCCCGCGCGGTGGGCGCCATGCGGCGACGTACCCGGCCGAACGGCAGTCGACGATCACGCCCCCGCTCGCTGCGGCGTCGAGCACGGGTGAGAGCGGGGCCCGCCACGCGCGGGCGAGCGGACCCACGCCGGGGAGGTCGACGCCCATCGACAGCCGATAGGCGGGGATCGCATCCTCGGGACCGACTGCTCCCCAGAGCGCCGACACGATCCGCACGTGCCGGGCAGCCCGTGCGGTCGCGGCACCGGAGAGGTCACCGAGACCTGCCGCGCCGTACAGCACCCCGGTGTAGACCGCGGCGGCGCGACCCGCTGCGGCGTCACGCAGGTGCACGTTGCGCTCGACGTCGGACGCGGCGCCCGGTCCCACCCCGAGGACGGACGGGCCGTCGGGGCGTGCGCTGACGGCCGTCAACGCGTCGAGCACGCGCCTGCGCATCGCGGAGAGCTCCGGGGCGGTG